>NZ_JBLUOI010000003.1:0-105137 GCF_048059995.1 Metabacillus sp. YM-086
GTTATATTTTAAGTGGGTATTCGCCTGTTTTCAAATATTCTGCATATTGATTAGGGGAGAGCTTTGCTAGTTTCCATTGGTACCGGTCATTATTATAGTAATCTATGTAGTTATCAACCTCCTGACAGAGCTCCGTATAACTACCACAGTTTTTCAAATTGATTTCATCCTTCATATGTCCGAAAAATGATTCCTGCGGTGCGTTGTCCCAGCAGTTACCACGTCGGGACATGGATTGTCTAAGTTCTTTATCTTTTAACAGTTGCCGGAAAGAGATGCTTGTATAATGACATCCTTGGTCAGAATGGACGATGGCATCGGTTTTTAAGCTATCACCGTGGGTTTCTAGTAGGATTTTGATTGTTTCTAATACAAAATTGACTTCAAGTGACTCACTTGGAACATATGCCAGCACCTGTTTTGTGAAGCCATCCTTTATGACGGAGAGATAAGCCTTACGGCCATTATTGTAATAAAGATATGTTATATCTGTAAGGAGTATTTTCCCGGGACCATGCTTTTCAAATTCCCGATTTACTATATTTTCTGATATGGTATCTGTCTTCAATGCTTTAGCCATTCTTCTATAGGGGTTCGCTTTTCTGATTGGACAAAACAAATTGAACCTTTTCATTATGCGGCTGATTTTCTTTTGATTCATCCTTATGCCCATATGCAGAAGGCGCATATATATACCGCGTCTACCTTTGTCATATCCACGAAATTGATAAGCTTCCAAAATTAATTCAAAGTCCTTTTTATCCTGCTCATCTTTATTTCTGCGTTTATCTGCGGATTTAAGCCAGTTGTAATAACCACTTCTAGACACACCTGCCATTTCACAAAGCCAATTGATATTAAGCTCATTATTATCTCGCAGAGTCATTTCTTCGATGAGCCTGAATTTTTCTTCTGGCGTTGCTTCTGATTTACCTTCCATTCTGCCTGTCTGTCTAAAAATTCTGTTTTTTTTAGAAATTCATTCTCTTGTTTTAGGTACCTTATTTGATGTTCCAAACGTTTTATTCGATCTGTATCTGATAATTCCTTAATGGAATGACGACCAGAATTTTTACCTCTCATGTCTTGATAGCCATCTATTCGTTCTTCATAAACATTAACTCTTCGAACTAAACTGTCCTTTCTCCTTTTACCTAAAAGAGTCGGATCAATTCCCATATCACGCAGAATAGCCGATGGTCCCTTTCCAAGATGATATTCCTTATAAAAACGTTCTTTAAATTCTTTTGTGTAAGTAATACTTGTTTCACTAACTTTCTCGATGAAAGGATTGGACCTTAGCTGTTTTTGTTGTTCTTCTGAAAATTTATTTTTCCCCATTTTGCAACCTCACCTGTTTGAATACTTAAAATATAACAAAAAAAAGACCCTGTAAAACAGAGTCAGTTCAAAATTAAAGGGCAAGCCTCTTTTTTAAAACTGTCTATTTTACAGGGTCCATTTTATAAAAGGATTGTGCTTTTTTATGGTAAATATATTCCAGTAAATATTTGGGTTATTGTGGTAAAATTAGTATGTTATTTTAATCTTTAACTTAGAAGGTGAGGCTATAACGTTGGAAAATAGACTTACGCTCTTAGAACAAATTTGTTCTATTGCATAGCTTGGATTACGTTATGCAAATAATCCATATGATATAGAAAGACATGAGGAACTTTTAGTATTCGCATCTAAAGAATACTCTGAGATAAGTACTATATAAGAAAGTTTAATTATTGAAAAATTCAAGGGTGAACTAGGGCATATAACTCCTAAAGTTGGTGTAAACGGAGTAGTCTTTTCTGCAGATCGAAAGATATTATTAGAACGTCGTGGATGAATACGCCCTATTGTTTTGTTGGAATAACTTTTAAAGAAGAATGAAATACCAAAATGATATTATTTAAGATTTGATTTTTAAAAGAGAAAGGATGATTTTATGAAATATATATTGGATAGGTCGTATGCAAAAGAATTACTCGAGTGGGCATATCAACAAAACCCAGGTCCTTGGTTCGAACATTCAATTAATGTTGCCAATGCAACTGAAAAAATTATTGTAGAACTTATCAAAAATGGGTATGACCTAGATACTGACATAGCATACAATGCTGCTCTGCTTCATGATATAGGAAGGTATAAAGGGGTTACTAAGTCTGTCATTCATTCCTATGATGGTTATATTTATATGAATGATTTAGGATTTACAGGAAACGCCATTATTTGTGTCACTCATTCGTTTCCTTGCAAAAATGAACACATTGATATTGCTGCAGATTGGAGCCTTGTTCCCGATCATATGGAAAGTAGGTTGGTTGAAATATTGAATGAACATAGTGATTATGACTTATATAATAAAGTGATTACCCTTTGCGACGCTATCGCTGACGCAGAAGGCTTTACTACTCTTGAAAAAAGATTGATTTCAGTTGGTTTACGTCATGGAACAACCACCCACACAACTTTACATTGGAAGGGATTCTATTCAATTAAGAAAGAATTAGAAACTTTAATTGGTAAGAGCATATACACACTTCTCCCTGATGTAGAAAATTCAATATATACCAATATCCAATATTAAAATAAACACACAAAAAAATAGTGCCTTTCTGGAGGGGTTACAGCTTTTTCTACTTTAAAGCCAGAATTGGAATAGAACAATTAGAAATGGAAAAGAATTGTGAAGTGTTTAACATAACTGGCAGGTTAGATAAAAAGATCTTTATTAATAAGGCAAATCAAAAGGAGGAGAGAGTTATATTAGTCAAGAGTTTTAGAGAAATAGGTGTAATGAATTGTATTTTAATAGCAACAATTATATTTTTGTGGATTAGTGTTTTTTTATTAATGGCTTAATCGGTGCTTATGCTTGGGCTTTACTTAAAATGATACTTCCTATTTTATTTTAGGGATCTGTGGTGTATTTATAAATATCTTTCTGTTTATTTTTTGTCTTGTAAAAAGGAAAAAATATAATAAATTATTAGTGAATTTCATTTTGAATTTGGTATTAATTTTCCCTATTCTAATGACCATGAATATTATCCAATTCATCTATCCCATTGATATAGAGCGTGTTGAACCTTCTATTACAATAAAATGGCCATTTGCTGAAGAAACCATTGTCGTTTGGGGTGGTGATTCGATCAAAGATAATTTGATACATGTCACATGGCCCTCGGAAAGATGGGCTTACGATTTAGTAATGGAACCTTATGATATAGGGAGTAAAAATAACGAGGAATATGGGATTTGGGATAAAAAGGTTTATTCTCCTATTTCGGGTGTTGTGATTGCTGCTTACGATGGTGAAAAGGACATCGATCCTGGTTCAGAAGATTTCACTTTACTAGAAGGTAACCATGTTTACATCAAAGTTGATGAAACCGGTACGTACCTTTTACTCAATCATTTAAAAGAAGATAGTGTGACTGTAAAAGAAGGGGATCGGGTAAATCCAGGGGATGTAATCGGACGTATAGGAAACAGTGGCTCAACATCAGAACCTCATTTGCATATTCATCATCAAAGACAAGACCCCACAAAAGTCCTGCATCCTATTTTAGCAGAGGGTCTGCCATTATATTTTGAAGGGATTAATGGAGAGGCTATGCCGAAAAAAGGAGATATTATATTACCTGATACTCTGATAAATTAGTTGGAATTATAGAAGTATCACTAGTATTGGAGGTTTAGTTATGCTAAAAGAAAGAGCGACATTAAAAGAATCAGGTATTGTTGATGCTCGTACATTAAAGACTTCACATAAAAGGTTGGCGGAAATATTACAACCTGGAATGACTGTGCTCGATGTTGGGTGTGGAACAGGGGCTATTACTTCTGGAATTGCAGAAATGGTAGGTCCAAATGGGAGTGTAATCGGAATCGATAACAATCCAGAGTTAATTGAAAAGGCCCGTCAAAAATATAAAAATATTCCAGGACTAACCTTTGAGATTGCTGATATTTATAATCTTCCATTTTATAGTGAGTTTGATATAGTTACTTCCGCAAGGGTTCTTCAATGGCTTGAAAATCCACAAACTGCTTTACATCAAATGGTTAAATCAACGAAACATAATGGTCAAGTTTTAGTGCTTGATTATAATCATACAAAAATATCCTGGGAACCCAAGATTCCTTAAACTACGCAAAGCTTTTACGATGCATTTTTACAATGGCGTTCTGATGCAGGTATGGATAATGAAATAGCTGACCATCTTTCAAAGATGTTTGAAGAGTCTGAGCTTACAAATTTAAAAGTTACTGATCAAAGTGAAACGACAAAACGTTCAGATAACGACTTTCAAACACATATTACAATCTTGGCTGGAGTTGCTTCATCTATCACTGAAAGCCAACGGGCAAGAGCTGAAGGTGATTTTAGGAAATGGATATATGAAAGTGCAAAATCACAAACTATGTATTTATTAGCTGTAGAAGGAACTAAAAAAAGTAATTGAATTTAAAACTATCAAGTGAGTTAGTTTTTACCAAAAGTAATAAAGCGTGTTTGGATGATCGCGCTTTTTTACATTTACATGTATCTGATAGGAGATGGTAAAATAAGTATATAATAATAAATGTTAGGGGGAGAGGTTAATTTATATAAAAATAATGAGCTTCATAACTTTATATATAGTTGTAGGTTTAGGATTATCTTTTCTTCTATCATACAATCCTGACTCAGCTCCACTCGTTTTTTGGGGAGCAGTAATATTATTGGGGATTTGCTTTGGGTATTTAATAGTCCATTACGGAACAATAATTAAAAGAAAGTTAACTAGATAACACATTTGTTATGTAGTCTGTAACAGGAGAGCTAACAGAAAGAAAGGATTAGAGGTTAAGTATGAATAAATGGAAAACATTAAAATCAAAGTATATACATAAAAGCCCTTTCGGAAATATCAGAAAGAATCATTGTAAATTGCCAAATGGTATAGTTATAGACGATTATTATGTTAACGAATATTCTGATTAGGTAAATGCGGTTGTCATATAAAAGAAAATAAAATTGTGTTGGTTGAACAATATCGACATGCAGGTGAAGGGTTTTTCTTGGAAGTTCCTGCTGGAAAAAGGGAAGGTAATGAAACACACGAAGAAGGACTGCTTAGAGAAGTTAAAGAAGAAACAGGTTACATCTCATTAAGTAAACCGATCTTACTAGGTGAATTTATGGTTAATCCAGCAACGCAAAATAACATGGTAAAGACTTATTTAATACAAGATGCATTTAAAAGGCATGATCAAGACTTAGATGATACAGAAGATATAAAAGTGAAGTTATATGAATTTGATCGTTTCGGTGACTATATACTAACGAATAAAATAAAAACACAATTATTTACTGTTAATGCTTATTTATTGGCAAAAAATTTCATCTTAGAAAAACAACAGCTGTAGAATATCAATAAAACTTATACAATCTTAACAAACGAAGCGTTGTTCTTGAAGAATTACGCTTATTAGGTTGAATCTTGAGCTTCCACACAGGGATATACTTTTTAAACAAAGAGTTGGAGGTAGAGTTATGTTTTACGATTTACAAGGTAATACGGATATGACACCAATCGTGGGAATGTTATTTTCAGCTGTAAAAGAAAATAGTCAAAGGCTACAATATATAACGAATGGTATGTCACAAGAAGAAGTAGATTACAAGGGTCCAAATGACAAATTTAACAGTACAGCTCAGTTGATAAAACATATCATGTATGTTGATCTTAATTGGGTTTATAGAATAAAAGGAAAACCACTTCCTGCTTCTTTAGAAAAACAATTTGGTCCAATGATAGATGAAAATGATAGGCTACCGATGATCAAAGGAAAGTCTTTGGACACACTTTTGGATGACTATCAAGAAGTATTAAATATGTTGAAAGATATATGTGCACAATTAACAGATGACGATTTAGATTTGATTGTCTCTTTTGGACATGAGAATGAAAAGAAAGCAACCATTCGATGGGGACTTTGGCATATGGCTGATCATAATCGCTATCATCAAGCTCATATCAATCAACTAAGAAAATGGTATAAAAAAGAATAGATTTAATTTCATTGTCTAACTTAAAATAAAGCGCTGTTAGCTGCTTTATAAATATAAGGCAATATTGCGGAACAACAACCGGTTGGATTGATAAATGATCTGAAGAAGGAACTTGGCAGGGAGAGCTTAATATTAAGCAAATATGATGAAGGGCTCAAATTTAAAACAATAACGTAAATAATAAGATAATCCGTGAGTCTAGATTGCTTGCGGTTTTTTGTTATTTTTAAAGATTAATATCATGAAAACCTAAGGAACGCTTACGATCTTATATTCAACACAGATGAATTATGTATATGTTACTTACATAGTTTTCCGGTTGAAATATTTGAAAGGGAAAGTTATAAAGCATTTGTTTGTTGACAATTTGCATAATTTGGTATATTATAGTATTGATTTAATATTCGATAGATGTTTATTTTACATTCTTACAATAATGATGGCTTTAGCATTCTTTTAATATTTTCATATTGATTGGATGAAAAAGCTTTATAAAGTATATGGACGAAAAAGTAACGTAAATCGTTATATTTCATAATTTAGGATGTAAGATTAGAGATATACCGATTTTTAAAAAGAAGAATAATTATAAGTACAATTTATTTTTGAACATAAAAAAGGTAGTTCTTCAAAAAACTTCGTTGAAGTTAGTTGAAGTAAAACCGACAATTTTCAAGATTCAATGATTTTAAATCATCATTGAATCTTGAAGTTGTCGGTTTTTTTTATTTAATAAATACAATTTATTCAAATAATCGTAAAGAGCAAATAAAATGTATAACTTTTTAGGAAAAATATATGAAAATACTTTAATGACTTTTAATAAATCATTTTTATATTTAGGGGAGAATTTTTTATGTTTGTTTCACTGAGTTTATCATCATTGTTAGCATTATTTTTTATTATGCTGATTGCCTCTGGTCTAAGTGGACTATTGTTTTTACACCCACGAGTACCATTGAATTTTGTTCGCATTCATATCGGTATCGTTGCTTTACCTCCTTTAGTTTCTTTATTGGCTCTCGTTAATACTAGTGGGAATGAAGTTGTTGGGCTTTGGTACCTAGACACTTTAGCTTGGTTAATGGCTTTCTTTGTTCTTTTAATTGGTTTCATCATTCAGCGTTTTTCTGTACGTTACTTATTGGGAGATCGTTCTTATCGTAAGTATTTCACACTATTTACATTCACTACAGGTGTTGCTTCAATAGCATGGTTAAGTGGCGATCTCCGCTTGATGATCATTTCTTGGGGAGCAACTCTCGTCGGGTTAACCCTACTTATAAGTTTAAACAGTGGGTGGAAAGTAGCTAGTGAAGCAGCCAAGGTTTCTGGTCGCTTATTTACATTAAGTTGGTTTTCATTA
This sequence comes from Metabacillus sp. YM-086, assembly GCF_048059995.1. Classification (NCBI taxonomy): domain Bacteria; kingdom Bacillati; phylum Bacillota; class Bacilli; order Caryophanales; family Bacillaceae; genus Metabacillus; species Metabacillus sp. YM-086. Next base: position 7,422 of record NZ_JBLUOI010000003.1, read on the forward strand.
TTATTCGCTGTGATTTGGCTTTTTCAAGGTACAGGTCAATGGCAGTTATCATTTGCTCTAACAAATGAAAATTTAGCTCAACTTGAAGCATGGGAGAGAACAGGGATTAATTTATTGATTGTATTAGCAGTGATAATTCCTGCAGCTCAATGGCCATTTCAAAGGTGGTTAATTGAATCTGTTGTTGCTCCGACGCCTGTTTCTGCGATTATGCACGCAGGTTTAGTAAATGCAGGTGGGATTATGTTAACTCGATTTTCACCCCTTTTTAGTGGTGATCTAGCTTCAATTATTTTACTTATTCTTGCAAGTATTTCTGTATTGATTGGGTCTGGAATTAGTTTAGTCCATGTTGATTATAAACGTCAGCTAGTAGGCTCAACAATTGCACAAATGGGGTTTATGCTCATTCAGTGTGCTTTAGGTGCGTATTTAGCAGCCATAATTCATCTTATTTTACATGGTTTGTTCAAAGCTACGCTGTTTTTACAGGCTGGTTCGGCATTAAGTAGTTTCAAAGTATCGACTCGCGTTAATGAAAGGTCATCTTATTTATGGATCATGGCTGGGCGTACTTTAGGCTTAATTGTAGGAGTTGCTTTTTGGATCATGGCTCCTGGAGAAGGTTATCAATTGATTAGTGCGCTCATCTTAGCGTGGTCATTGTCCGTTTCTTGGACACAGCTCATAGCTTTAGGAGAGGGGAGAATTGGTCGAATTGCCGGCTTATCATTTTTAGGAGGAGCTGCCATCGTATATTTTATCATTCATAACCTCTTCTATGAGTTGTTGCATACAACTGTTTATCAAAGTGTTCAGCCTCCCATGTCAGTTGTGGTCCTTGTCGTATCTCTCTTACTACTTGGAAGTGCTATAGGTATGTGGGCTGCCCATAATCGTTCATCTGTTTCCTTCGCAGTACTCTATCTTTGGTTAGTACAATTAGGTGAAGCAAAAACAAAGTCAGTAGAAAGTCATCCAAACTACCTTAAACAATATTTATCTCAAGGAGGTAACCAGTGATGAGCAGAACATCTGTCTTAACAAAAGATAATGAAAAACTGGAAGATATGAATATTAATCTTCAAAAAAGTGATATTAACACTTTAATTGAAGCTGCTAGCCGAGTAATTGCACCTCTTTGGCCTATTTCTACATTTGCAGCACGTAATCCGTGGATGGGACTTGAAAATCAATCTTTTGACCAGGTTGCAGGTTGGTTAAAAAATAATCGAGATGTTGATATATACCCTAGTGCGTCTATGATCCTGTCAGCAAAGAGTAAGGGTGAGATTGATGAAGATTTTGTGAAAATGAGTCTACATCGTTGGCTTGATTCACATTCCTTTCATATCCCAAGGGACGTCCAGGAGCGATTTTGTCATAATGCACTAAAATTAGATCCAGTACCTTCTAACCTCTTTTCATCACATAAGCTGGAAAAATTGACACATGAACTTAGTGGACTGAATACGGACAGCATCGAGAATACTCCAATGCAACCATTAAGTTCGCATATAGAGAATCAGGATGGGGAAAGGTTAGTCAATATACTCGATCATCATGTCATCAAGTGGTGTAAATTATATCTTGATGACTCTCAGGCAGGTTGGACAATGCCAAATCGTGAGGAAGGTTTTTATCGTGCGTGGCAGCGTCTTATTCAATATGATCCGGCACTGAGTAAAAAGCAACGGAAAAGTTTAAAAGGTTGGCCTAAAGATGCACATATGGCTTTACAAGAAGCGTTATCCGCACTAGAAATCCCTGAAACAGAAATCCAACCTTATCTTGAAGGTCATTTGCTCTCCTTACCTGGGTGGGCCGGGATGATGCTTTGGCGGTCCCAACAATCTAGCCATGAACATGCACTCCTAACAGAATATTTAGCAGTAAGGATTTCCATGGAGTGTGCTCTTATAAAGCCTTATTTGCCTCTGACCAATCAACAATCTGAGAAAAAAGTTTCGATTACTCCTCTTTTAGCATCATGGATTCATTGTGGGGAACTTACAATTGAGGAATGGTCACAGATGTCAGCTGCTGAACAAAACGAATATTTATCATTTGCCTACAGCTTTGATGAGAAGCTTTGTAGGAAGCTTTGGTTAGAAGCTTGGGAACAAACACACACAGATCGATTAAGCCAGAAGATTAACTCTAAACAACAAGAGACCAAAGATAAAAAAACGGTATTAGCTCAATTGGCATTTTGCATTGATGTACGATCAGAACCTTTTCGTCGTCAACTTGAAAAAGAAGGTCCATTTGAAACGATCGGAATTGCTGGTTTTTTTGGCTTACCGATTGCGACTAGTGAACTCGGGAGTAGTAACAGTCATGCTTCCTTGCCGGTTATACTAAAGCCTCAGCACAAAATTAAAGAGTCCTCAGATGAAAATGAACTGAAATTATATCAACAACGTAAGCAGGCAGTAGATTCCTTAAGTAATACATTTAAAACGATGAAACAAAATGTACTTGCGAGTTTACTTTTACCTGAGCTAAGTGGACCTTGGCTTAGTCTACAAATGGTAGCACGTAGTTTTGTACCAAGAGGAACCGGTCGTTTCATGCGTCATCTTCGTGAGAATTGGTTACGTAAACCTAATACAAAGCTCTTGCTTAATCATGTTCATAACACAGAAGCGGAGATACCTGTTGGTTTTTTTGAAGAAGAAAAAGTGAATTATGCGCACCAAGCTCTAAAAATGATGGGGCTAACAGAGAATTTCGCACCCTTAGTCGTCATATGCGGACATGGTAGTCAAAGTACTAATAATCCTTATGCCGCTGCTCTCGACTGTGGTGCCTGCGGTGGAGCGGCAGGTGGATTCAATGCAAGGGTTTTAGCTACATTATGTAACCTTCCAGAGGTTAGAGAAAGGCTATCTTTTGAAGGTATTAAAATCCCTGAGGACACTGTTTTCACAGCCGCTGAGCATAAAACAACGGTGGATGAATTACATTGGATTTATGTTCCTGAACTTACCAAATCTGCACAAGAATCATTTGATCGTATTGAAGCTATTATGCCGAACGTAAGCCAAAATGCAAATGCGGAACGTCTAGTCCAATTACCGAATGTTCAATCGCAACTTAAAAATCCTAAGGCAGAGGCACACCGATTTGCAGAAGATTGGAGTGAGATACGTCCGGAATGGGGATTAGCTCGTAATGCCGCTTTTATTATCGGCCAACGTGAACTAACTCAGGATTGTGACTTGGAAGGAAGAGCTTTCCTTCATAATTATGATTGGAAGCAGGATGAAAGTGGTGATCTTCTAGCTAACATTATTGCGGGACCAGGAACGGTGACCCAATGGATTAATCTACAATACTACGCTTCAACGGTTGCACCTAATTATTATGGTAGCGGAAATAAAGCAACTCAAACTGTTACAGCAGGTCTCGGTGTTATGCAGGGAAATGCAAGTGACTTGTTAGCCGGACTACCTTGGCAATCCGTCATGAAAACAGATTTTGAGGCTTATCATTCTCCTCTTCGTTTGCTAATTGTCATTCAAGCACCTAGAGAATATATAGAACGGTTATTAAATAATGATTCAGCATTTCGAGGAAAAGTTCAAAATGGATGGGTTCGACTGGCTAGTGTTGATCCAGAAGGACGTTGGGAAAACTGGTAACTTCTAAAAATAACATTTATCAAATGATTTGTTACTAAATCAATGAATTCATAAAAATAAAGAAGGGGTGTACGATATGAATTTAGATGAAAATAAAAAAGCATTATTTTTAACGGACATTGAAAACAGGTTGGAACCTATTTTACAAGAAGTGACTAATATTCAACCAGAAAATATGTTAATGTTACAAAGCTATGGTACCGTAATCTCACATCCTTATGGAGATATAATGAGGTCTGTTATTACTGCCATTTATCATGAAAATGTTGAGGAAATTTTTGTTGTAGGAACAAAAGATAATCGGACACCCAAAATTAATGTTCAAACTCAACTTGAATCAATGAAAGGCAAAATAGAAACATTGGATTATCTTTTTCAAAATTGCAGACCTGAATTTTCAGGTGGTACGGTCAATGAATGGCTAAATGGAAAAGAATATGGTAGTGACAATATCCAAAATAGTGTTAATATCATTCGTCATCATCCATTAGTGCCGTCAGATGTTAAAGTTCAAGGTTTAATGGTAACTAATAAAGATGGAAAAATCTCAAATGTTGAGGTTTTTAATAACTAAATCAGAGTCAAACTTTACCTAATAATCACTTGTCATTTTGGAATGGAAGGTAGGGCATTCAATGCACCTTAATATATAAATAGTTTTCAACTTAGGTGAACAATCTTTTCTATTTGAATAAGGGGGATGAGGTTTATCCTATTTAAAGGAGAGTTTAATGAAAACTAATTTAACTGATTTTGTCATTGAAACAATAAAAGAAATTAGTAATTTTGATTATGAAAATGTAGAATGCATTAAAAGAGTAATTAGAAAAGCAATTGATATTTATCATTTAAAATCTTATGAAGAAGTTGAGGAAACTCAAACAGGTGTTATTAGATTTTTACATATACACTCAATGTTGGAAGAAAACATTTTGTCCAAAATTGTAGAGGTCTCAAGAAACAGTGAAACTACATTGGATATTGAAAGTGTGTATGAAGGTCATGTGATTAGAGATTATTAAATTTAAGCTAGAAAAATTAGTCTTGTCTATCTAACCCATGTATTTAGTGGATTTTTTTTGAATGGAGGATTTACGACTGGCACTAATTTTTTAAGAATAAATATCGTCTCACATATTAAAAGCATATGGGGATAAACTAATTTAATTGTTTGCTAGGAGATGTATTAAATATGAAAATATCTAAAGGGTCTTGTGAATCCGAGATAAGTAGGGCAATTACACAATGGGAAAAGGACTTTCTAGGGCGTGGATCTGTATCAGTTAAGACAGATATAGTACGGGATATGATAATTGTAAATCTACAAGGGGTTTTAACACCAGCTGAATATGCCGTTTGTGAAACAAAAGAGGGAATGTTAACGATAAAGAAAACTCGTTCAGAGTTAGTTGAGTCAGGTATAGAAGATCTTATAGATATTATACTAACTATAACTGAAGAAAAAGTGAAAAGTTTTCATACTGATATTAGCACCCGTACAGGTGAACGAGTGATGATATTTAAATTATTTAATGATCTCGAGAAAAAATTTTAATATAAAAAAATCAATAAAGGGAGATCTTTAAAAGACTTAGGGTCAGTTAATTAAAAAAACCGACAATTCAGGATCAGTGGTTTAAAGCCACTTTAATTCCGAATTGTCGGTTTTTTAATTAGGCATTGCAATATGTAAATCAGAGTCACTACAGTTAGTGACTGAATATTTTGTTGCATTTACAATAAAAGTTGGTATATAGTTAAGGTAACCTATATTTGTTGCATTTACAATAAAAAATAAGCTAAGGAGTATGTTATGAAGGAAATTCTTCGTGAAATTGGAATGATAGCAAGAGCTTTAGATTCTATAAGTAATATAGAATTTAAAGAGTTTGAGCTTACAAAAGGGCAATACTTGTACCTTGTGAGAATATGTGAAAGCCCAGGAATCATTCAGGAAAAGCTAGCTGAAATGATAAAAGTAGATAGAACAACAGCGGCACGTGCTATAAAAAAACTTGAAATAAATGGTTTTATTGAAAAGAAGAACGATGAACATAATCAAAAAATAAAAAAACTTTTTCCAACAGAGAAAGGGAAAAATCTTTATCCCTTTATAAAAAGAGAAAATGAACATTCTAATAGTGTTGCATTAGAGGGGTTTTCTGAAATTGAAGTGGAGACTATTTTTAATCTTTTACAAAGAGTAAGGGAAAATGTGGAAGTTGATTGGGAGTTCGTTAAGAAAGGAAACAAGAGAAATTATTGACATAAGGAGCGATACATAAATGACTATAAATATAAAAAAATGCACCCTTGAAGATCTACGTACACTTAAAGAAATATGTTACGAAACCTTTAATGAGACTTTTAAGCATCAGAATACACCCGAAAATATGAATGCTTATTTGGAAAAGGCATTTAACTTTAAACAGCTAGAAAAAGAGTTAGCTACTATTTCTTCACATTTCTTCTTTATTTATTTTAATCATGATGTGGCAGGATATTTAAAAATTAATACCAATGATGCTCAGTCTGAAGAAATGGGTGATCATTCACTTGAAATTGAGAGAATATATATCAAGAGCAAATTTCAGAAACATGGGCTTGGTAAATATCTGTTAAATCAAGCTTTGGAAATTGCAGTGGAGCTAAATAAACAGAATATCTGGCTAGGTGTATGGGAGAAAAATGAAAATGCGATAGGTTTTTATAAGAAAATGGGGTTTGTTATAACGGGATCACACTCTTTTTATATGGGGGATGAAGAACAAATGGACTTGATAATGACCAAAACACTCAAATAACATTTCTTGAAAGGTGGCTTACGATGTATATTCCAAAATATTTTAAGATTACAGATGAAAAGATGGCTCACGACGTTATAAAAGAACATAGTTTTGCGACTCTTTTTTCTCAACACAATGGAATGCCATTTGCAACACATTTACCGTTAATTTTAAACAAGGATAATTCTTACTTATATGGGCACTTTGCTCGTCCAAATCCTCAGTGGCAGGATATTAAAAATCAAACAGTTTTAGCTATTTTTCATGGTCCTCATTGTTATATCTCACCATCTTGGTATGAGACGAATAAAGCAGTACCAACATGGAATTACGTGACAGTTCATGTATACGGAGAAGTTGAACTATTAGAAGATGATAATGAGTTAATAGGTTCTTTACATGATATGGTATTAAAATATGAAACTCCTGAAAGTACATATAGATTGGAGGATGTAGATGCTGAGTTTCTTGCTGGTATGAACAAAGGAGTTCAAGGTTTTAAAATAAAGATCAATAGGATAGAAGGAAAAGTTAAACTAAGTCAAAACCATTCATTACAGCGACAAGAGCTAGTTATTAATCAACTTGAACAAAAATCCAATACAGATGAGCAACAGATCGCTAAATTAATGAAAGTAAATGTAAAAAATTTAGATGTTCAATAACTAACTTCAATAAGGCTCAATAGATGAAAAAGATGTGCTATTATGGCTGTTTTGTTCTTTATTTTCTTCAGCTAATCGCAGAATAGTTTAATAAGTCTCTTTTTCAGCCTATAGCTCGATCAAATTGCCAAAGAGTGCAGCGTACACAATTAATAGAAGGAAAGGTTGGGCAGGATTTCCTTTGATTTTAAGTGCTCTTTACAAATCTCGAAATGCTGCCTCAACGATACTACTACTACCTAGCTCAGCTTTTGTACGTCTTTCACATTTAGTAAGCAGTAAATACAAGCGAACGAAGAATAATTTTCTTTCCATCTGCATCTTTAAAAGAATCTCACATTAAAATGAGATATGAGCAAGTATAAACAATAGCCGCTTCTTTATTTCTTTTTTGTTTTAGCAATTTCAATGTTATCAATGGAAGAAGGCGGCTTTTCAATCCATTTATGTTCAATCATAATATTTGCACCATCCTCCGCATATTGAACAGCTTCCATCGTAATACGCATAAATTTAGAACCTAAATCACGTCTTGAAACCGTACCTAAAGCTACACCATAATATCCAAGTGACATTCCAGATAATAGGGATACTTGAAACATCATGAGTTTATCTGAAAAAGGAGGAGTGGTTGATTTTAAGACGTCTGAATCCATCGTTGGCGTTTCTGAAAGATTTTCTTCAGATAGGATATGAGCCATAAACTCTACAACTTTGCTTGCAATATGAGCACCTCTAACCATAAAGTTTCTTACTTCTTCTAAGCTAGCTGTTTGAGCAAAACCTAGCAACAATGCTTTGCCAAGGGCATTTCGCTCCATATTGTTATAGAAATGCATAATTTCAATAGCATTCATCGGACGTCTTTCTCCGAACCATCCTGTTAAATAGCCCTGTTTTTCTATAAACTCCACTTTATCGGGTATTGGAATAGAAGCAGCTCTGGAGTATAATCCTTTTTCTAATAACACACTTAATGACTTGTTATATAAATCTCTTGTCATGTCAATTGCTTTGGAGTTAAGTTCCTTTACATCTGAACGAGCACATCCAGCGAAAGATGCTCCGTAGGATGTCATCCCGTGTCTTGCCATATTATGAACAAACTTCAGATGGAATGTATCCGAATATAGTGCAGGTGCATTAAGGTTTAAATCTTCTTTCTCGTTAAAACCAACAGGTATAGCATGGTTTTCTTTTTCGTAAATTTCTGTTATATCTTTAATCATTGTTTCTGAAATTTCTATTGCAAGATCTAGTACTGAACTAATTTCTGTATCTTGTGTTTTTGCTTTAAAATATTTTAGTACGCATTTAGACATACTGTTATTCATATATGCTGTCCAAAGTGAAGCTAATTCTGATGAAGTGAGACGAATATTGTGGTTAATTACCATAAAAATAACCCCCAACTATTAATTGATATATCTAATTTCTCCTAAAGTAAGAAAAATATAAATGTAAGTGAAGAGTGGAATTATTATTACTAGGGGTAGCGGTGGTTTATATCGAAAAAGATTGGTAAAAAGCAATAGGATACTTCTCCATAGTAATGGTTAATGGTAGCTACATAATATTTGTTTTAAAGTCGATCACTTTTGTATGATCCGTTTAACGTTTTTGACTGAATAAGCGTAACAAGATGGTGAAAGAAATGTAATTTTTAGTAAGTAATACACTATTGAAACATAAATACTTAATGTACCTTCTCATCTTTGGAGCTAACATAAGTACCAATTAACATAAGTAAAATCATGAGTATTCCTACTGTGATCATGGGCATTGGGATATATCTACCATATAAGACACCAAATGTCCCTACTAAACCAGATAGACAAAAGTAAAAAGCAGAGTTTTTATTATATTTTGCTTCAGCATTTATAACTGAATCATATATAAAAAACACATATAACCCTGGATAAAATAAAACATATTCATAATTAAGAATTTGTAAGGCTTCCTGATGGTTTCCATTAAAGCTAAGCATGAGTCCTGTATTTAAATGGGAAAGACGGTTTATTGTATGTTCGATAAATAGCAAGACAATAGCTTTAAAAAATTGTTTGTTAAACAGCTGTCCTAATCCAGGCATAAGAATTGATAAAATAGCAGCACAAAACCTATTTTTCACATTAAACACTCACTTACCTTTTTAGAATTTATCAATAAAGTGACGTATTAAACCAAATCTCCTCGTTTCGATATTTTCAGAATAATATACCTTAAAGTGAATCCAAGAATTAATCCAGGTATGACAAAGAGCATAGGCATAAATACTGGTCCAATTAAATGACCAAATAACTTTAATTTACTACAATAAAATAACCCCACTGTAACCAAATAAGCTGAAAAGACGAATGGAAGAAAAGAAAGCTGTTCTTCTGGAGGCATTGCGGTTCTGTAACCATCCCACATCGCAAAAAAGTATAAACAAGAATAAAATAATAACCACTGATAATTTGTAACTGAGTATGCCTTTTCGAATTCCCCTAAGAAACTAAACATAATTGCAAGATTAAAATGACTATTAAGGTTAATGATTACTTCTGAAAGAATAAATAAAATGCCTTTTATATAATGGCCAGTTAGTATTTGGCTGAATCCAGGCAATGCTATATTCCACATAATTGATTCTAACTTCCCTACATTTTTCATGTCTCATCCATCCTTATAGCTGATAAAGCTAGTTTGTTTAAGGGAGTTAAAATTAATTCATAAAAGATTTAGGTTTAATAAGAACCTTTATTTTTTTCGTTTGAAAACGATGTAGTAGGTTGAACAGGGAGTTAATCGTAATTAACAGAAGCATATTATTTTTTAGCAAAGAAGATATTATAGATAAGCTTTGTTATTATAATTGGGCTTGCAGTTATCATTTTTATTACAAGTATGTACAAGAAAAGTGACCCTACTTCTTGAGTCAGTAATACAAGTACTCTATGTCATAAAATAACCAAATAATTAATCAATAGTGATTTTCATATAATCATAGCACCCTGTATCGTAGATGGTTGGGTGTGTCATAAAAGGAGGTTGTTATATTTTGAAGACTAACAAATGGAGCTTGAGGTTAATGTTTATAGTACCTTGGTTATCGTCACCACTACTTGGCCAAAAAACTTGAACATAAATGAAAAATTGGATAAACAAATACCTCAACAATTATTTAATGAAGGTATATCCTGTGGTATTGATGAATGTTAATTGATTATATAAATAAATTTAAGCATACATATATATGTTTTTGAATTTGTAAGGCGTTTAAATTATGCAAAAAAAATTTCTTATGCACGCAGGGGCATTGTCACTAGGGAATCGCAATTGAAATGAATAAATGATAAAGGTGGAGAGGATTAAAATGAATGGAATGTTTGATTTAACTGGAAAAGTAGCAATCATTACAGGAGCAGGTAGAGGTATTGGAAAAACACTTGCTGAAGGTTTGGCTAGAGCTGGAGCAGATGTTGCCTTAGTTGCTCGAACAGAAGAAGAAGTGAATAATACGGCAAGTGAAATCACTAAAAGCACAGGTCGTAAAACACTAGCAATAGTGTGTGATGTTACAGAAGCAGAATCTGTGCATAATACCGTGAACAAAGCGTATAAGCATTTTGGACATCTTGATATTTTAATTAATAATGCTGGGACAAGTGTTCGAGAAACAACCTTAAATTTATCCGAGGAAGACTGGGATAAGGTTGTGGATGTTAATTTTAAATCAGTATTTTTAATGTCCAAAGCTGTTGGGAAATATATGATTGAACAACGTTCTGGAAGAATCATTAATGTGGCATCTGTGGCATCTGCATTAACGTTATCATCCGGAACACCATATGGGCCGAGTAAAGCAGGTGTCGTTCAATTAACTCGTCAAATGGCAAACGAATGGGCGACAAAAGGTATTACAGTTAATGCTATAAGCCCTTGGTTTTTTAAAACATCATTAAATGCAGCTGCGTTAGAAAACGAGGAATTCCGTAGCTTATTAGAAAGTAGAACACCTATGAAACGCCTCGGTCAATTAGAAGAACTTATTGCTCCGGTTGTTATGTTTAGTTCAGATAGTGCAAGCTATATTACAGGTCAAAATCTTTTTATTGATGGTGGAGTAACTAATTATGCTTTTTAATCTTGGATCTAAAAGAAAGGTTGGTAAATATTTAAAATAAGCAAATGTCCCATTTCATATAATGAGGTGGGGCATTTATTCGTTTATCAAGTCAGTTTATTTTTTAAAACAGCGTAATGTTGCTAAACTAATTGTAATATAACAAGTACAGATTGGGGCTACTTATTATGAATAAAGCATTGTTTACGCTTTTCGTAACCATTACTACAGGTTTAATGGGATCCTCTTTTGCAATAGGTAAGATTGGTTTGAACTATGTTTCACCCTTATTTCTAGTCGGATTGCGCTTCACGATTGCTGGTTTATTAATGAGCGCTATTGTTATTCTATTAAAAAGGTCCCATCCAAGAGCTCCGAAGGAATGGCTTCAAATCTTAGTTGTTGGTATTTTTCAAACAACTGGGGTTATGGGTGCTATCTTTTTGAGTTTACGAACAATCACAGCAGGCGAGTCCTCCATTTTGACTTTTACCAATCCTTTGCTGGTTGTTATTTTTAGTACATTATTCCTTGGAACAAAATATCGTTTAGTTCAATGGTTAGGAGTCTTAGTTGGATTCTTTGGTGTATTTATTACGCTGGGTGCAAAATTAGATATACAACAATTTGGCACCTTTTTGGGTATTTTCAGTGCCGTCTCTTGGGCAATTGCAACATTATTATTAAAAAAGTGGGGTTCTTCTTTTGATACTTGGGTCTTAACTGCTTATCAAATGCTTTTTGGAGGTATTTTACTACTATTGGGTAGTCTGATGTTCGAAGAAGTAAAACTTAATTTAACTGCCTTATCAATTTTTATTATTTTATGGTTGGCAATTATGGCTTCTATTGTCCAATTTGCCATTTGGTTTTTTCTGTTACAAAAAGAAGATTCAGGCAAGGTTAGTTCCTTTTTATTCCTCGCACCATTCTTTGGCGTAATCTTTGGATGGATTTTACTAGATGAAACACTACATTTATCGACATTAATAGGTGGGTGTCTCATCTTAGTGGGGATCTATTTAGTTAATAAACCGAAAAAACAATTTAAAAATCAAACTAAATAACCGCAAAGATTTTAAGGGGGAATTTTATAGTAAACCAGAAAGAAGTTGCTTCTCCCCTGAAAAAATAATCTCGTTGCAGAATCAGAATCTACTTATCTTAATAGGACAAAAAAAACTAACCCCACAAGTTAAGTTAAAGAGGAGAGCTAATAACCTTATAGTGGATTTAACTACTGAAAGTACCAGGTTATCACTCAAAGCGCTATTTATAATTAGAATATGCCTCTTTATCCAAATCTAAGGCTAGATTATTAATTATATATATTACTATTTATTTGTATGAATATTAGTATTTATGTATTATTATTCTGTTGAGGGGTGATGAAAATGGTCATTCGTTTTGCTACAACTTCAGAAGCAGCAGTAGTTCATGATTTAATGATTAAGGCATTTATCGAATATAACAATGAAAGCCCGCCATCAAGTGCTTTAGATGAAACTGTTCACTCAGTTTTAGACGCATTAGAAAAAGGGGAAAAAGCACTTATTGCTTTTGATGAAAATAGACCTGTTGGTATGGTGCGATTTCAACTTAAAAATGAAGGTTTATATTTTTATCGTCTATCAGTTATACCAGAAAAACAAGGAAAGGGTATTGGTAAAAAGATATTAAGCTCCATAGAGGACTATGCAAATAAAGTTGGTGTATCTACAATTCTATGTAAAGTCCGTATGACAGTACCTAAGAATATAAATTTATATAGTTCCATAGGTTATAGTGTTTATGATGAAGAGGTTGTACATAAACCCAATAGTGTAAATGTTAAGGTTCTCTCAATGAAAAAAGAGCTTTGGTCATAATCGAAAGTAAAGGATATCTATAGTTCTATAAATATACGTATTTCATTATGGAGGAATATATGATGCTAGAGGACGATCAAACACTTTGGATAAATAATGATGGATTTACTATAAGTACAAATAAAAGTTATCTGGATATAGAAGTGATTCATGATTTCCTTAGCAAGGAATCATACTGGAATAAGGGTATTGCTAAGGAATTAGTAATAGCATCAATTGAAAACTCAATTCTTTGCTACGGAATCTACGAAGGGAACCCTACTGACGGTTCTGCTAAAATGGTTGGTTTTGCACGTGTTGTGTCTGACCTTGTAAGATTTTCTTGGCTAGGTGATGTTTTCGTACTTACTGAATACAGAGGACGTGGACTTAGCAAATGGCTAATACGTGTAATCACCGACCACCCTAAATTATTAGGAACGAGTTTTCAACTTGCTACACAAGATGCTCACTCTCTTTATGAACAATATGGTTTTAAGTCAATAGGGCAAATTGAAAATAGAATGGCTAGACCTCTTGATTGGGAAGCGGTATATAAAGGGTATAAACTAAGCAAATAATCACCTAGTCTTAATCAATAACTTTTATGATCTTCAGCAACAATAAAGGCTTAATTCATACAAATGAATTGAGCTTTTTTGCAGTTAAATAAAGGAATTAGAAAAACAAAAAGCGAATAACATCTAATCTAAAAAAACAAGGAGAAATTTAATGGAGATTTATTCATTTAAAAAAAGTGTCGAGAAAAGAATAAACCAATTTCATTCTGACTTTATTATGTCACGTGTTATTAACACACTCAAACCTGCTCATATAGGAGGTATGTATTTAGAGGAGAATGGTGTAATAGGATTTCATCAAGCTGTGATTCCTCAACTTTTAATTATTGTAAACGGCAAGGGTAGCGTTAGAGCTAATAATGAAGAATACATTGAAGTACAAGCAGGAGAAGCTGTGTTTTGGACAAAAGGAGAATGGCATGAAACCAAGTCTGAGACAGGATTAACGGCGATTGTCATTGAGAGTGAAGAATTGACCCCAGGATCTTTCATGGCATTAACACCGAGATAATTATAACATTATTTAATTGAAGGAGAAGGTTATGAAAATAAGAGCTGCTGAAATAAGTGATGTTATTCCTATGTCTAGGGTTCATATAGATAGCTGGAAAACAACATATAAAGGCTTGTTATCAGATAAATACTTAGAAAGTCTATCATACAAAAAGAAGGAACAATTATGGAAACAGGTTATCCCTAACGGTGGAGTATTTGTTGCTGAAAATGAAAGTGGGGACATTATTGGTTTTGCTTCTGGAGGCAAAGAAAGAACAGGAAATTATGATCAATTCAAAGGAGAATTGTACGCTATTTATCTACTTGATCAGTATCAAAGAAAAGGAATCGGCAGGAAACTTTTCAAAGCAGTAGTCCATTTTTTGCAAGTCCAACATATAGATTCTTTAGTTGTATGGGTAGTAGAAGGAAATAAATCCTGTTTATTCTATGAAGCAATTGGCGGTATAATTCTAGATTCAACTGAGGTGGAGATGGGCGGAGCTAAGGTAAAAGAAATTTTGTATGGTTGGAATGATATAAAATATCTCTAACTAATAGCTATTAGCATATTTAGGAGGATAGAATCCATGGTGTTACAAGAAAAAGAGATAAAAGTTGTTCTTGGAGCGGGTGAATATAATAATAATCCAGGATGGATACATACTCAGGAAGATCAACTAAATTTATTGGATCATTCCACGTGGGAAAATAGCTACAATGAAAATTCTTTATCAGCGATTCTTGCGGAACATGTTTGGGAACACCTTACTTATGAAGAAGGAATTGCTGCAGCAAAGCTTTGCTATATGTATCTTAAAACAAATGGATATATTCGTTGTGCAGTTCCAGATGGATTTTTTCGTGATGATGAGTATCAAAATATAATTAAAATAGGTGGTCCTGGTCCAAAAAACCACCCAGCTGCTAGTCATAAAATCGTTCATAATTATAAAACTTTATCTAGAATGTTTGAATCAGCGGGATTTGAGGTTAACATTCTTGAATATTGTGATATTAATGGTATTTTTCATTGTAAAGATTGGGATGGATCTCAAGGAGTCATTTTTCGTTCTAAAAAATATGATCCACGAAATCAAGGAGAAAGAATGGTTTTCCCATCTTTAATAGTCGATGCGATAAAGAGGTAAAAATAAACAATCATCAACAATCAAAGCACTATCTTGAATAAAGGTAAGTGCTTTGATTGTTGATGACCCAACTTGCCAAAATCCAATTTCAATGAATTGAAGGTTCTGTAAGAGTACACTTCAACAATCGAAAGTTGAATCCAAAGGGTGTAACAATATTTGGATAATTATGTTAAAATTTCGAATAGGGCATTTTATAGGAGATATAAAGATGACACATAACAAATGGAAGTTTGGTTGCTTTTCTATTTTATTTGGATATTTTTATGGGCTACTTTATCTAGGTTACATCCTTTTTATTAGTTTTGCACATTCTTCGTATAGTTATATAAGTGTTCCTGCTATTCTCATACCATTTATTCTATTTCTCTTAACTATATTCATTATAAGGAAACGAGTCGATATAAAAAATGATAGGAAAGCAAAGCAGAACCTCAACTTTATAATAATTATGGGTACTATTCCTTTTATCGTCTGTACGGTGATGTTAGGGATAAATGAATATAAAACGAACTTCACAACAAAAAAATGGGTTGGAAGTATGTCAGAAAGAGTGTACATAGTTGATGACTTACTAAGCACGTATAATTTAAAAGGAATGACTAAAAGTGAAGTTATAACATTGTTAGGTCCGCCAACTGACACAGAATATTTTAAAAATGAGAAAAATATTGTGTATTATCTTGGAGATGAAAGAGGGATTATTTCTATTGATAGTGAATGGTTAGTCATTGATTTTGATAAGCATGAAAAAGTAACGGATTATGTTGTGCGTACAGATTAGGAGGTTATGTTTTGGGTCAATAAGAATCATCAAAGGAGTTGTCTTTGAGGCAACTCCTTTTGGCAAAGGGTATATTATCATTCGATATCAAACTCTAGCTTATTAGAATATATATGATCCAGTTTATATTTTTCGATATACCTTTTTTTCTACTTTGTTTAAGAAGATACTAGAAAAGGTAATCATATATATAATAGAAATTAAAATAACAATCATTCCTAGGACTGCGAAGATGTTACTATAAATTAAACCCTTTGAATTGATTAAAAGAGGATTTAACTGAATAGTATCTGTTTCTTTTTCAACTGCTACACTAATCAAAGTAGTAGCAATGGAACCCGCAATAAAATTTGTCATCATAAAAATTCCCATCCCAATGCCAGATTGATCTTTAGACAGGGTACTAGATACAGTATTCGCAAGACCTATTTGTATGAAAGTTTGGCCTGTACAAGCAAATACTAGGACAAGCATTATAAAATAGGTTGATAGCCCAGAAAGTGTGGAAAGAAAGCAGTATCCGATGAAAAAACATGATAATGCTGTGTATATTAAGTATGTATTGCCTTTATAGTCAGCTAATTGTCCGCCCTTCTTTCCTAATAATGCTGCTGTAAGCGCTCCGGGGAACATAATTAATCCACTCATAAATGGAGAAATTCCGTTAACATTTTGTAAAAGTAGAGGTGTTAAATAAGGAATTCCAAAGCCTATACCAGTACTTAATGCTGATATTAATATTGCTATTGAGTACTCCTTGTTTTTAAATACTGAGGTTTGGATAAATGGTTGTTCTGCTTTTCGTATTCTCCAAATAAACAGAACTAAAAATATTATACCAGTGGCTGCGAACAATACTGTTTTTTGTGTAATAGTTAGAAGAAGTAGTGAGAGTGTACCAGCAAGTAAAAAAGCTCCAAGCATATCGGTTTTTACATGTGGTTTTTGTATTTCGTCTTTTAGATATTTTCTAAATAAGGGCAAAGTGATTAATGATAAAAGTGAAATAACAAATAAATACCGCCAGTTGATAAAGCTTGTTACAAGCCCTGCTACTATAGGCCCGATTGCAGTTCCTAAAGCTGTACCAGCTGATACAATTCCTAAGGCACGCCCCCTTGTTTCGGGAGTGAAGTACCTTGATGGAATGATCAGGGATGTAGCTGGCATCACAGAAGCACCGGCTGCTTGCAATATTCTGCCGAAAACGGTGATTTCAAAATTGACTGCAGTAAACCCAATGATTGAGCCAATCGCAAAAAGACTTAGTCCAAACGTTAGCAAATTCTTCAACTTAAATTTGTCAGAAAGCTTGCCGTACATAACTGTTCCAATTGCATAGACCACTATATATCCTGTTATAATCCATCCTGCTTCAGAAGGCTGTAAGTTAAAATCTCTCGTTATCGTAGGGACTGCCATATTAAACATAGTAGAATTCATAACTGAGATAACTAATGTAAAAGAAAGCAAGAAAATGAGCTTCTCGCTATCTGAACCTTTAAGTCTAATCATATGTACCTCCATTTATTTGGCTATGGAAGGGAGGGGTGAAATCACATTTTCCCTTCCAGTAATTCGTATCTTTAGTTAAATTGACAGATCCTTAGCGATCTTTAAATCTAGCATGTCAATATTTTGT
Source organism: Metabacillus sp. YM-086 (assembly GCF_048059995.1). Taxonomy (NCBI): domain Bacteria; kingdom Bacillati; phylum Bacillota; class Bacilli; order Caryophanales; family Bacillaceae; genus Metabacillus; species Metabacillus sp. YM-086. Next base: position 25,128 of record NZ_JBLUOI010000003.1, read on the forward strand.
AATACTCGATCAAATCTCAAGGGTTTAGGTTCACTAGGGAATATATGATGCTCATAAGGGTCACCTAAAATTCGGAAAAAAGGTTCAAATAATCCAGAAGCTAATAACCCAATCACTTTCGTATAATGAGAATCTAATCTATAAGAGTGGGTAGTAAAAGCAGGTACATGTAGGAAATCACCTGGATTCATTCTTATTTCCTCTCCATTTGCCCACATAGTCATCTGACCTTCAAGACAGAAAAATGTCTCAGTATGATGCTCGTGATAATGATCTACAATTCTTTCACCCATAGGACCCTCAGAGGAAACTAAAATAAATTGTCCATCAGTATTCTTTTGAGTTGCAATAATCCTATGTAGCTGATCACCAGTCAATAGGCGATCTCCTTCTCCGTTTTCTAAAACATATGGAGCCAACTTACTAGGAACTACATTATTCTCCACAAGCTTTGCATTTCCACCATGTTTCATCTCAAAGAAAAATTCAATATCAGTCATTATCGTAGCGTCTTGAAATTTTTCATTTGGAATTTCACTTTTTACATGTGGTGGATATTCAACCTTGTCATATGGTTCACCAATAATCGAGTAAATATTGGCAAGATTACCTTTTGTAGTATAGGAGACAAACTTTGTTCTATGACTCTTCATGCAATAACTATGTATTGTATTAGGCGGAATATGAGCATAGTCACCAGGCAATAGGAGATGCATTTCATCATCAATTGAAAGTTCAAGTTTCCCTTCTAGTACTAATATACCTTCAAAAGTTTTATTGTGTTTGTGGAAAGGGAACGTATCTCCTTTTCCTCCAGAAAGTAAGACCATCTCAAAAATGTGATCTGTACTTAGAGCATCTGCCATCACAGTAGCAACTTGTCTTCCAAACAAATATCTTTTACCTTCTCCATTTTTTAACAAGTAAGCAACTTTTTTTTTTGGTATTCCTTGAAATAATTGTGTAGTCATTATTGTTTCTCCTCTCGTTAACTAAAATAGACCGGTCTGTCTAATTGTAGGGTAAAGAGGGAGAACATTCTACAGGACATTCTACCCCTTTTTTGAGAAAAGTAATGGGATTGCTTCTGCTATTGCTATAAGTGGGCGAGGGTCCTTGTTTGTAATGGATTGCATAATACCGCCCCCAGTTAAAGAATTAAAAAGAATCCCAGCTTTCTCAGCTAACTCCTGCTTATAACCCGCTTCTTTAAACTTATTCACAATCAATTGCTCCCAGTTATGAAATGCGTTCATACATGCTAGTCTTAAAGGCTCATTTATTAAAGCTGTTTCACATGCAAGTAAACCGATAGGAATGCCTTTAATGTCCTCAGGTTTCCTAAACTGGTTTGCAGTATCAATAATAAAAGATTGCATAGCCGCTATTGGATCTGACTCATTTTCAAAAAAAGATATAATTTTTTCCTCAATATACAAACTAGTATATTTTACAGCTTCAATGGCCAATTCTTCCTTCCCGTTAGGAAAATGATGATAAAGTGAACCTTTTGGTAAGCCACTTTCTTTTATAATTTGGTTTAAACCTGTTGCATGATACCCTTGTAATTGAAAAAGCCTTGAGGCAATTTCAAGGATTTTTTCTTTAGAATCTTTTTTTATCATATATAGGAATGCCTCCTAAGTTTTTTATTAAATTATAAAAAATATAGTTAAAAAATATAGGTAGTATGGAACTGTACACTTCTACTTAACTATACCATTTTAAATTGTATAGTAGCTATTAAATGGTGTAGTCAGTTTCACACGCATTAGGGTATGGGGAAAAGCAATCTTTTTTTAGTAAAATCCAAAGAAGAATAGGATATATATGGTAAAATATAATTGTGAGAAATTTTGAGATAAAGTAGACACGGAAGGATGACTATGGAATTTTTTATTATTTTTTGACATGAATCTTCGTTACTACTATTCATGAACTTGGTTATGCTCTGATAACTATTCTATTATTTAATTTACATTGTGCCTTTTAGGGTAACTAGATAGGATGTGTTGAATGGGAATTAAGAAATTACGTCTAATTTGTTTGCTAATCGTATTATTTATTTCTATATTGATTGCCTATTCAGCGTATACCATATGGTCTTTTAGTCAGGAGGATCAATTGGTTCATTCTGATGCAGCTATTGTACTGGGTGCAGCTGTGTGGGGAGATCAACCTTCACCAGTATTCAGAGAGAGAATAAATCATTCTATTTCGCTTTATAAGAATGGATACGTTAAAAAAGTTATATTTACTGGTGGTAAAGGAAGTGAAAATGATTATACTGAAGCAGAAGTTGCTAAAGATTATGCAATTGAAAATGGTATAGAAGAAAAGGATATTTTAATAGAAACAAGATCGAGAATTACCGAAGAAAATCTTATATATGCCTATGATATTGCGTTATTTAACAAACTGAAAACATTTACTATTGTAAGTGACCCATTACATATGAAACGTGCTATCTTTATAGCAAAAGATATTGGTATGCAAGCATATTCCTCACCTACCCCAAGTACGCAATATAAGTCCTTTAAAAGCCAAGCCCCTTTTTTATTTAGAGAGGTATTTCTTTATATTGGATATATATGTAGTTCACCATTTAGAAATAGTCATATTTGAGCATGTTCAAAGCACAAATGTGTAATGTGTTTTAGTGTAACAGGCAAAATTGCTGATCAAAGCAATCTGTTAATTTGGATATATATGTTAAAGTATAATAAGTATTATAAAAGATAACCACTAAAATCAACTTGGTAGAAGAGTTTATGTTATAGGGGAATTGGGGTGTAAATTCTGATGGATAGAAAAACTAAAACAAGTAGTCATTCTGTAATTTCCTTATCCATAGGTATTCTTTCCATACTTTTACCATTTCTTGGCTTAGTGTTGGGGGTTATCGGGATTGTTATAGCAAGAAAGGCTCTAAAAGAAATAGAAAAAACAGGTTACATCGGAGGAGGATTAGCAACTTCGGGTTTGATTTGTAGTTCAGTTGGATTTATTATTCAATTGTTTGGCGTGTTAGGGATTATTTCTTTTTATTCTGTATCTAACGTAGGTTAAAAACATTAGGATATTAGAAAAACTTATTTGGAAATGTACATAGACCTTAAACGGTCAAGATAAAATGCAAAATGAAGTGGAGGTTAATGATGAAAGAAACTTCAAATTTAAATAGGTTTGATTTTATGTTAGGTGCTATTAACAATCTTACAGAAGAGGATGCTGAAAATAACTTATGGTTTTGTTAATACAGCTATTACGGGAGAAGGTGGGAATGAAGTTAAATTAGAGATTTTAAATAAGCTATCAGGTATTTATAAGCATATTCCTGAATTAAACGATTTACGTAATAATAACAATAGCTGATTAGTATATGATATTTGAATAAGTAGTTTCTTAAATAAAGGGGTTGCTTTACCTAAATCACGATCACAGATAACAAAAGAGTGTATGTTCAGTGAAAGAATATAACAGTCTACTTTTGAATTAAGTGTATATTAGAACTTAATCGTTTTTTTAGGTGTTTTGTTTGGAATATCTATCAGTCTTGCAACTTTTTTACCTTTATTAAACCTTACTTTGTTAAGCCAATACACAAAAGCATCTGCATTGAAACAAACTCCATAAAACTCATTTCCCTCTTCGTCTATATAAGCTAATTCCCAATAAGGATGATTGCATTCTCTGTTATATAGCCATTTATCAAAATCACTTTGTAATTTTCGGAGGTTTTTCCCTATTTTTGAAGGGCAAGTCATATACTCTGTATCGGTTTCATAATTAAATTCAATTTTAACAATCATTCCTTTCACCCTTTCACTTTTCGGAGTCTTTGTACTTTGTCTAATCAAATTTATACTGTTGAGTGAAACTACCTGTTCAAGATTTTTGGAGGTTGCTTTTAATAGGGTATATGCAAAAAATGACACATGGATAATTATGTTAAAAAAAGGATGAATTTGTGAAGAAATACAATTAAACTTCCGGGCGAAGTAAATAAGTTGAAATTAGAGTTATTAAACTAATTATAAACATACGAGGGGACTGATTACCAATATGTTTGTAAAGAGCATTAGCTTTCCTTTAGTACATTTTGTAATCTTGACTACTTGGCAATTAATAGTGAATAAAGAGATTAAGTGGATAGACAATATAGGTATTTGTTTTATCATGTTCTTGATTTTTTTGTTTTATTATTGGGCGAAGGAACCATACGAATATAAGAAGGAAAATAAAAAATAATACGATCTTACAAAAGTTGCTATGTACTGAAGAATTGCGTGGACAGATAGTAACAGCAATACTTAACAATGGGAGAGAAATAAATGATTATTGCATCTCTATATAGGCTGGTTTTTAATGCCTATATTGTGCATCATATTTTGTTTGAATTTAGTAACGATAATGAAAAAGGTTCAGAATGAAGAAAAAACTGCGGTTAATACATTTTGGCTTACGATTTCTTTTACACTTATTATGTGGTGCATAGCCGTAATAGCATCGGCAAGTGTTTATTAAGTTAATGGTTATAATTGTGAGGTAACAGTTTTATTCATGATGGTTTTTTAAAAGTGTATTTTTTGAGGGGGGATTGATACCCTCAAGAATTCATATCTTTGAATGCAGGATGTTCTTTTAAAAAGCTTTCTAGGGGGGATATTCTGAAAACTAGAAAAGGTCGTCTCATTTGGCTGAGTTTATATTTCTTAATCTTCCTCATATTAACTTGCCTTTATTATTTATCTAATGATTTTTTTACATTAAAACAAAATTCCCAGATGAGTAATTTAATACAATATGTATTTTTAACATTCGTAATCGTTTTGTTGGCGGAGTGGTTCGGTACTTTTGATAAGAATAGCCCAAGGTATAAGATCTGCATTTTTGGAGGAATATCAGTTCTATGGTTCATATTTTTGTACGTATTTTTTGGTGGTTTTTTAAACATTTTTTGGCTAAGTTAGTTTACATCCTGAGTAATCTGAAACAGAAAAGTTCATTCTTTTCCATGCGACAATATCAGCAGTTAACTCTTTAACTTGATCCCACGTTCCTGCACTTTGGCAGCAGTACTGCATCAGACACCCAACCGAATAAAACAACTTCCTTTTTTTACGGTATTTCATCAAGTTGCTCATTTATATTTATCTGATTTATAGATTAAGTATCGTTTTGTGTCAATAATATACAAGTAAATAGGAGAATCTAAATATTGTTGCTAATTACTTAAGCTAAAGGGTGATATTTATGGTTTTTGCTATCTATTTTTTTGTATCTTGGATTATAACGTTCATTTTCGTGCTCATGCCAAAAAACCTTTCGTTTATGCAAAATTCTTTTGTTTTTCTCCTTACTTTAATAATCAGTATGAATTGGTCTTGGATTATATATGAGGAATTGAAACTAATTAAGCTGTCAACTAACCCAATGGACTATACATCATTTCTAATTAATAGAAGCATAGCTGTTCCATTAATTGTTGTTATCACGATGAATTTGCTTAAGAAATCAAAATCTTTCAATCGATTTATACTCGTCTTATTTTCATCCACTTCATTTTTATCACTACTAGCTTTGGGCGGGATTTATTTTCATGTGACTAAATATATGAATTGGAATTTTGCATTTGATTTCATTTACTTTTTCTTATTAAACATTGTTGCTTATCTATATTTAATAGGCGTAAACGTAATGGAAAATAAAGAGGGGACAAGTTAATGATGCTTTGGGAAAGCTTTGATAAGAATGAAGTCTCTTTACTTTTATTTAATTTACTTGCCTATCTAATTATTTTTTTATTACCTAAGAAATTCACACCAAGGGCAACCTTATTAAGTCTATTCTGGGGTGTTACGATCGGTATGCTGTTCGATTTTACCATTGGTGGGGGCTTGCTTGACTTTTATAGAGTAAGTGATTCAAACAGATACGAAGTATTTGATCTTGTTTATTTCCTACTTTATGCTCCATTTGGCTATTTGTTTTTTTACTTTTATGAAGGTTTAAACATAAATAAGAAAACCGTAGTCATCTACATACTAGGATGGGCACTAATTGGGGTCTTCTTCCAATGGATTTTTGTGAAAATGGAGATTATAACATTTCAAAAAGGATATAAACTTTCATATTCGTTTCCGGTATTTTTAGTTACACAGACAATCTCTGGGATCTATTATGAAAAATTGAGGAAAAATGAAAAAATATTGCGTTGATTTTTAGCTTCAGGTATCTAATGGATCCGCACGAAATTCTAAATTTATTTGTAGCAAGTGCTGTAATTAAAAAAAATTTCCATATTTAATGATCATTTGTGAACAAAGAGCTGATACGATTTCTTGAGAATAGGACAAAACCTACACATAACAACTGAATAAATGACAATAAAAATGTTAAAGTAGCACCATAACGCAAATGTGTCATAGCATTTGCATTTTTTTTCGTTGTTAAAGTTAGATTGAAGAAGGTCCGTTCATTCTGTAAAATAGTATTGTAAAAAACAGGGAACAATTCAATATCCTAGGTCTGATTTAAAGGTGAAACCAAAATGGATAAAAAAATAATAATTGAAGATTACACTATTAATTGGTCTAAGCAGTTTGAAGATGAAAAAGTTAGACTACATGAAATATTAGATCACAATGTAAAGTCTATTGAACATATAGGAAGTACGTCTGTTGTAGGATTAGGTGCTAAGCCTATTTTAGATATAGCTATAGGAGTATATGATTTAGAAATAATTAAAACTTACGTTGTACCATTACAACAAGTAGGATATGAATTTGTGAATCATACAGATTTTCCAGAAAGACGCTTTTTCAGAAAGGGACAGTGGAGAGCTGGTACACATCACTTGCATTTTTATCAGTTTGAGGGGGAACATTGGAACAATCAAATTCTGTTTAGAAACTATTTGAGAAATAATCATGATGTATTAAAACAATATCATCAATTAAAGCTTGATTTGGCAGCGCAATATCCATTTGATAGAGTTTCTTATACAAAAGGTAAGACAGATTTTGTTCAAGGAGTACTTCGTGAGGCCAAAGCAAAAGGGTTCTTTTGCTAACGAAGCAGGAAAGCTTATGATTTGCTACAAATAAAAGAATGTTAATTTACTAAGAAGTGAGTGAGGTATATAAATGATAAAGAAACCAAAGGTCATGATTCTTATCATTCTGTTTTCTACTAGCCTAGTTTTAAATCTCTATTTAGGAATTAATAGCTATATTAAAAGCACCTATGCCCCTAATTTAGATGACCAACAGATTTTGGGAGAAATGACACAAATGGTATTAGAAAATGAGCAATACAAAGAAATTGCCTCAAAAGAGAACGTTTATGCGATAAAACAAGGGGTTAGTAGATTCAATGTGGCTGACCCAGCGTCTATTTTTCACTATGAAATTAATGTTCAAACCGAAAAAGAATCCTATATATTTACATGTATTGATGAGAATTGTACAGATGTCTCAAATGAGGGTTGGACGTATTCAAGATATAGTGAGCATGAGCCCATACTTCCTATAAATAAAGAAAATTAATTATATGCTTACATTCCTTTACGATTTTCCATAATTGAAAGCGCAAGATTTTAATATTAGCCAAAAATGATAGCAATATTCAACAAACCAAGCGCCATTCTTGAAAAAAATAGCTTATTCCGAAAATCTATTGTGTAAAATGGTGATTTTTGGAATAATTAGTTTTGTATAGTTGATCATTTCTAATTAAAAACTGCAACTAAAATGAGTGGTGGGTGTTTGAATGGACAAAATTACTGGCACAGGTAATTGGATTGAGATCCTTTCTCTAATACTGATTGTACTTAGTTTCTATTTCAGCTTATCCTTTTTCTATTACTTAAAGTTAGGGGATGAACGAGCTATTAAACAGACGAAATTGGCTGCAGTCATTTGCCTAGCTTTGAGTTTATTTATTCCTGCAATAGTTAACGGATATAAATAATAAGAAGATGAAATAAAGGCATTGTTTTGCGGTACTATGGGGTAGTAAAAATGTTATCTGAGGTGAAATAAATGATTTTCTTTATCACAATAATTCTAATAGTATTTCTTTTCGATTTTACGAAAATGAGAAATCAAAACGATACATTAATCGAGCAAAACAAAAAGATCATTTCGTTATTAGAAGAAATTAAAAATAAGTAATATGATAAGTTGTTTTGCACTAATAAACAGTTTCAGGCAAATAGCGCAATAGATAAAGAAAGGATCGTTATGGCGATGCTTTTTCTTACAAAAAAACATTATATTGTACGGGATGGATATGGATTATTATGGTAAAATCATTAGGGGAAGGGGAGGATATTTTGAAAAGATTTATATATATCATCGTCTTAGTTTGCATTTTAGCTGCATGCGGGTCAGATCCCGTTACTTTATCTGATCTTTACCAAAAAGATATTGAAGATGTAACCAAAATAGAAATTATTGATGGAAGTACTGGAGATAAAAAAGTTGTTAATGATAAACAAATTATAGATGCCCTTTTATATAAAATACAAGAAATAAACTTCATTCCAGATGAAAATCAAGAGAGTAGGACTGGTTATTTATTTAATGTTTCTCTCTTTCAAGAAGATGATACTTTTACCTTTTCGCCTAATCAGATTAATGATAATTATTACACTACTGAGCCAAATATCGAACCTATTCTGCAAGAGTTCTATGAAAATCTTAATGAATAGTAAGAATATACTTCTTTAAACTAAAGCAACTTTATTGAACAATGAAAGGTGCGCATTTCAATGTTTTTAGACCAACTCTTGGCAAAAAAGTGAAGCAAAGATTGTGTGGAATGCACGATTTTAAATTGATGCAAAAAAAGCCCTAAAACCTTTGGTTTCTACCTTAGGTTATAAGGGCTATTCTTATGAAATTGAGTATATTAATTTACTTTTATAACAATCTAATTTAAATTATACGATAGCGTTTTCAAAGAAATGAGCAAAACGATTACTCATTTGAATCATTTTTCATTTTTGCTATTTCTAGACGATATTTTTCAAGAGGATAATACTTCATACAAACCACAATAATTAAGCAAATGATAGCAGGGATCCCAAAGCGAACGAAATTTAATGTGAACATTGTTGAATCAGGCTGCTGTCCAATAGCTCCTGGAATGTATCCTGATACCGCAAGCAAAGCTAAAATTCCTGAGTTTGTAATAGTACTTCCACATTTTTGGGCAAAGCCTTTAAGGGAAGCGATTGAACCGTTTAATGACGTTTTTTCTTTTAAATAAATAAAGTCAATTGTATCATTTACTAAAATATTCACCAATGCATTTGACATGGCACCAATAGCTGTAGCGATAAATGAACATACATATAATACGATTAAGTTATCACCGAAAATGAATGCGATTGCATAAAAAACAAATGTAATCAATTGAGTCACTAACATAGCTTGATGACCCGTTTTAAAGATTTTTAAGGCAATTGGCATAACGACAACCATAGAGACGAGTGCACCAATTGAAATGATCCCCATGTAAAATGAAATCAAATCTGGTCTACCAATATAGTACATCATAAAGTACACAGAAGAAGCGAACATAAAACCATATCCTACTGATGCTAAACACCATACTAAGATTAGTGGATAAATTTCTTTATGCTTAAACAATTTCTTTAAATCTGCTGTAAATGGAATTTTTGCTGACGTTGTAATATATTTTTCTTTTGATGTAGTAAACAATCCCCAAAAACATAAGATTGTGATAATACCATAAATCAGCATTAATGGAGTATAACTTCCTCCGAATAATCCAGTAAGCTGTGGTGTAAAGGTTGATCCAATTGTAAAGGCAATAGCGGTAAATGCTGCACCTAAAGTAATGACACTGTTACGCTCTTTATCATTTTTCGTAACAGCAGGAAGAACAGCCATTTGAGGCATGGTTAAAGCTGTTGTACACATATTTACTAAAATATACAAACCACCAATATAAACAATTTTACCAGTTGTATCTAATCCAGTTGGATTTATGAAAAGGAATACACTACTAATAGTAAAAAGAATTGGAACAAATAAAAAATAAGGTCGATAACGTCCCCATCTCGAATTCGTTCGATCGGCAATCGTACCCATGATCGGGTCATTAATTGCATCCCAAAGGGTAGCAACCAACATGATCCCAGCAGCAGCTCCAGCTGATATACCGACTGTATCCGTCATGTAAACGGAGAAGTAACTAGCAATTGTGGCTAGTACCAGCATGTGGCCTCCATTAAGGGATGTAGCATGGAACCATTTAAAAGCAGTTGTTACCTCTTTTTTAGCTGGTTGATTTATTTTTACCTCAGATGTTCTAGTTACATTCGTTTCAACTGACATCATTTCACACTCCTTATCATGTTTATCTGTATAATTTTTCAACAAGCGCTTGTAAGTTGTTAATCGTATAGTAGCAAACGCTTACACAGAAAACTATAGTCAAAACAAAGATGTGTTTTGCTCTAATCGAAGATCTACACATTATACTCTAGATAATATTAATATAGGAAAATAGATAAAAATTTAGCAACTCAGGATAAATCTTTGATTCGAGCAGTACATTACTTTTATTTTACTATTAATTCCTTCTATTTGTTTTGATATGATGGAATCAAATAGAGTAAGAAAGGAACGAAAATAATGTTGAAAATCAGTCATTTAACTTGCGAATACCAACCATTTCTTTTAGGAACAGACATAACGAAACCAAGATTTTCTTGGATGATTGAATCAGATAAAAGAAACACAACACAAGCTTCCTTTCAAATTAAGGTAGCATATGATGAGCAGTTTACTAGAATTGTATGGGATTCAAATGAAGTAAATAGTGATCAGAGTACTCATATCCAATACGAAGGGGAACCTTTGACATCATTCACACGATATTTTTATAAAGTAAGAATTTCAGATAACTACGGAAGATCTACTGATTGGAGTACTACAAATTGGTTTGAAACTGCTTTTTTAAAGGATGCTAGTTGGAAAGCAAAATGGATTTCACCGAAAAATCAGGAAGTGGAGGAAGATGTCTTTGCCCTTCGAAATACGTTTTTCTTAGAACAAGACATTAGCTCAGCACGAGTTTATGTGACGTCCTTGGGACTCTATCAACTCAATATGAATGGTAATCAAATTGGAGATGCCTTATTAACGCCAGGATGGACTAGTTATCATCACCGCTTACAATACCAAACATATGATGTTACTGATCATTTAGTAAAAGGAAACAATGCCCTTGGAATTCTTTTATCTGATGGCTGGTATAAAGGTATGGGCTTTGATAAGCCATATTACTATGGAGAAAACCTATCAGCTTTACTTGAATTACATGTAGTCTATCAAGATGGTAAAAAAGAGATTTTTACAACAAACGAAGAGTGGAAGTCTGGTAAAAGTGCTTTTGTATCATCAAGCATTTACAACGGAGAAACATATGATGCAAGACTTGAGAACAACTGGAGTGAATCAGCTTTTGATGATAGCAGTTGGGAAACAGTAGAATGTCCTCTTAAACCTTCAGCTGATCTAGTAGCACAAGAAAACGAGCCTGTTCGAGTGACAGATACGATTAAGCCGATCCAATACATCGTAACTCCAAACGGGGAAAAAGTCTTAGACATGGGACAAAACATGGTTGGTAGGATGAAAATGCGTGTCACAGCACCGAAGGGAACAAAGATTACGTTAAAACATGCGGAAGTTCTTGATAAAGAGGGAAATTTCTATACAGAAAATCTTCGTACAGCGAAGCAAGAGGTTATCTATATCACAAAAGGTGACGGAGAAGAAATCTATGCACCAACTTTCACGTTCCAAGGGTTTCGTTATGTAAAAGTAGAAGGATACCCAACAGAAGACTTACCATTAGATTCATTTGAAGGACAAGTTCTTCATTCTGATATGGAAAGAACCGGTGAATTTATCACAGATAATGAATTAATAAATCAATTGCACAGCAATGTCATCTGGGGGCAAAGAGGAAATTTTGTTGATGTACCAACAGATTGTCCGCAACGAAACGAACGACTTGGATGGACGGGAGATGCGCAAGTATTTATTGGAACCGCTCTTTATAACTACCAAGGAGCATCTTTCTTTAAAAAATGGCTATTAGACTTAAAAGCAGATCAAAAACCTGACGGACAAGTACCGTTTGTCATTCCTGACATTATACCAGGAGATCAAGTAGCTTCAGGTTGGAACGATGCTGCCACGATTATTCCTTGGACTTTATATCAAGTGTATGGAGACAAGCAAATACTTGAAACGCAATATGAAAGTATGAAGGCTTGGGTGGAAAAAGTAAGAAGCCTTGCAACAAATGAAACAGTATGGGAAGCAAAAATTCAGTTCGGTGATTGGTTAGCACTTGATGGAGACCCACATTCACCAGTTGGTGCGACTCCAATTCCGTTGATTGCAACGGCATATCATGCTTATTCTACACACATTTTAGCAAAAGCAGCATCTGTTTTAGGATTTGAGAAAGATGCAGACGAGTACTTTGCTTTATATGAAAGAATTGTTGCAGATTTTCAAGCGGAATTTACAACAGTAAACGGAAAGGTGATTGGTGGTACTCAAACAAGCTATATTATCCCACTTGCATTTAACCTGTTAAAAGGCAATGCCGCACAAAAAGCAGCACACGAACTTCACCGTATGATTGTGGCGAATGATTATCACCTAACAACTGGATTTTTAGGAACGCCACATTTGTGTTCAGTATTATCGAAATATGGATATCATGAAACAGCGTTAAGATTATTGCTACAAGAGGATTATCCTTCGTGGTTATTTGAAGTGAAAAGTGGTGCAACAACAATTTGGGAACGCTGGAACAGTATGAATCCTGATGGTACGTTTAACGATTCTGGCATGACATCCTTTAATCACTATGCTTATGGGGCGGTGGCTGAGTGGATGTACAATACAATCGCAGGTATTTCTTTTGATGAAACGACACCTGGTTTTAAGAAAGTAACCATTGTACCTAAAATCAGTTCACTAGGTATGAGCGAAGTCAAAGCGAGCTATAAAACACTTTATGGAGAAGTCATGAGTGAATGGAAGCTTAAACAAGATGAGGTCACTTTGAAGGTTACCGTGCCAGTTAATACAGAGGGGGACATCATCTTACCTACTCAAGCTACGAACGTAACATTAGATGGAGTCGAAAAACAAGGTTCAACGTTTACTCTCGGATCAGGTGACTATTTCTTTACGTTTCAGTTAGCCCAAGTAGATCAAAAGATATTTACTCATGAAAGTGTCCTTGGGGAGTTAATCTACTATCCTGAAGCAAAGGCCTTATTAGAGCAAAATTTAACGAACTTTATGCACGGTGAAATGCCACCACATGTTGCTTTCCAAATGATGAAGGGAATGACATTTGGAGAATGCAAAGTAACTCCTGAGACGGGTATTACTTCTAGTCAAGTCGATGAAATTCTTGAAGATATCAACAAACTCGTAAATAACCAGCTAGAAAGTAATGCGGTTACGATAAATAGCTAAATATTGGTTATAATGAACTTCTTTTCTAATTAAGTTGCAATAGTCGAGGACGATACTTTATGAATATGAACAATAAAGTATCTCCTTTCATCGAAGTATCTAATAGTTTTTAAGCGGAGATTTTCCGGTTAGGACTGAAGAATGGATCTCGGTTGGGGGATATAAGCGGAATTTTTCCTGTTAAGCAAAGCAAAATGGTCCATTTTCATCTTTTTCGATTAAATAAAAGGAATATTTCCGTCTATTTATACTATTTTTCTTGCTTTTTCCTCATTAAGAGGAATTTCTCCGCTTATTCTTAAGTAGCTTATTTTCTGGCGATTCTTGAAGATTTGTAAATCGTATAATTGGGTGCATATCTTTGTGTGAAAATGCTTGGAGCATATATATGTCTCCAAGCATTTTTCTTTGCTAATATACTTGCCAAATTGGTTTTCAATCCTATTGCGAGTTACTATCTGAAAAGCAATGTTAATTCGTATTTTGCATTCAAAACCGTACCTGTAAGTATAAACTGTACGGTTTTTTGTCGTTTATATAGAGGGTTAAATTTAATGGTAGAGATTAGAATGATGTTATTTATAGAAATAAATTCCTTTGCTATAGATCATAACAAACAAATATAATAATAGAATATATTAACGTTTGCATAGATAGTTAATAGTGGAAGACTATGTAAAATTAAAGGTGGATCATTCAATCATGTTACAACGAAATATACTCGAACAACCTGGTGCAATTCCGCTTCTTTTTGATCATCATCCAGATGGTATATGTCTTGTTGATGTTGATGGTTCTATTTTATACGGAAATACCTCAATATCAACTATTTTTGGATATACCAAAAAAGAGTTGGAGCAAAAATCATTACAGCAGTTATTTCTTACAGCCGGTGTTAGCGATGATTATTCAGAGGAAGGCTTGAAGGACCAAGCAAAACTAGCAATTCAACATCGAAACGGTCACGTTGTATATGTAAAGGTGACAATTGTTCCGCTTATTAGTGACGAGAAGGAAATGGGAAGTTTGATTAGATTTGAAGATATATCGGAGCAAATTGGATTAAAAAATGAAATATCAGATATTCAAGAAATCTTCACATTAATATCGGAAAAGTCTCAAAACATTATATCTTCTATGTCTGCTGACGGCATATTTACATATATTTCCCCAACCGTTAAGGCATTACTTGGCTATACTCAAGAAGAGGTGATTGGAAAACCAGGAGCATCTTTTAACCCTCCAGATACTAATGATAATTTTCATAAGCATCGCAAGTCATTGGTTATAGATCAAGATACAGTTCGATTTACTGGTAGAGTCCGACATAAGAATGGTGAATATCGATGGTTTGAAACAACAGCTGAGTTTATTCGTGATCAATCTGGAAAGATCATTCAAACGATTGGGGTCGGGCGTGATATTACAGAGCGTAAAGAAGCAGAAGAGAAAATAACGTATTTAGCCAACCACGACACTGTAACAGATCTGCCAAATCGACGTTATTTTAAGGAACAAGTAGGGCAGCTACTAGAGGAAGTAAAAGACAAACATCACGCTCTAATGCTACTTGACTTGAATGGGTTTAAATACGTAAATGACACGTTTGGACATGACGTTGGAGATCAACTTCTGATTGAAGTAGCTAAAAGGATGAGAGTTGCTGTTGGAGACGAAGGCATTGTTGCTCGCTGGGGTGGAGATGAATTCACGGTTCTTCAAATGAATATAGAAACAAGAGAAGAAATAACGTCGCTAATGAACCGAATTGAGTTTGTCATTTCCGAACCAATCATCATCATGGGGCATCCAATTTCTATTATGGCAAGCATAGGTGCCGCATTTTCGAAAGAAGATGGAGAAACGGTAGAGGATCTCATAAATCATGCTGACGCTGCAATGTATCGTGCTAAATTTAAATTGGGAATGGATTAAGCTTTCTAAAATGTAAAAAAGCACTCACAAAGATTGAATTATGAATGCTTGTGAGTGTTTTTTTCTATTTTTTCCTATATTTTAAAAGTTTCCCCGGGAATCTGTTCCACTTTTCCTTTCCTAGCCTTCACTTTCATACTTGTTAAATAAACCCCCATAAACACCAAAACACCACCAACAACTTGAACAACTGAAATGCTTTTGCCAAGAATTAAACCTATGATTGCTGTAAAAACTGTGATTAAATTCAAATAAATTCCGGCCTTACTAGCATCAATATGTCTTAATGAGATATTCCAAAATATAAAAGAACAAACAGAAGGGAACATTCCCATATACAAAATTCCGATTAGTGCTTGATGACTTAGATTTAAATTAAAATCACTTCCGTTAACCGCAATCATTGGAAGCAGCATTATTAACGCAAATATAACTGAAACAGAGGTAGCAGCGATAGGGGGAATATTTTTTGTTTTTCTCCCGATTATAGAATAAATTGTCCAAACGATAATAGCAAAGATCATTAGGATATCGCCCTGATTATAGTTATTATGGAAAATTAGATGTAACTGTCCTTTGGTTAACACTAGAAGTACACCTAATAATGAAATCATTAATCCAATCATATTTTTAAGCTGAATTTTTTCTTTAAGAAATAACACTGAAAATAAGACGATAACAGCTGGATTAATAGAATTGACTAAAGCCGCATTTAGTGAAGTGGTATACTGTAAAGCTTCGTATAATAGAAAGTTATAACTTATGATTCCAAGTACAGCTAACACAAGGAGAGTTTTCCACTCCTTCCAAACACTTTTCCAATTTGGCCGCTCGATAAAATGTGCTAAAGGTACAAGGAGAAAAACAGCGATTAACCATCGGAAAAACGTCATTTGCAAAGGAGTCATTTCAGCAACTAAGTATTGACCAAATACATAATTACCTGCCCAAAATAAATTAGCTAACACAAGAAACAGTAAAACAGAATATTTCTTCAATGACATCACTCTTTCAATATTTATAAAAAAGTTGGTATATTTATTCTACTAATATATCAAAATGGAAATAAATGAGCAATTCAATCATGAAAATATTTATATTTTAAAAAAATAAAATTTTATTGTATGTAGAAAAGGCAAGATAATTGAGAACTATAAAAATGTCATATAAACTAATTACTCAACACGATTTAAGAAAAGCGGTGTAAGAAATGAAACTCAGCGTTCTCGATCAATCTGTTATTAGTGAAGGGCAAACTGCTATTAATGCTCTTCAAAATACGATTGAGCTAGCAAAAATTACAGAGGAATTAGGCTATACAAGGTTTTGGGTAGCTGAACATCATAACTCAAATGGAATGGTTGGGACCTCTCCAGAGATACTTATGTCACAAATTGCTGCAAATACAAAAAAGATACGTATCGGCTCAGGAGGTGTACTTCTTCCACAATATAGTCCATATAAAGTCGCAGAAAACTTTAAAATGTTAGAAACGTTGTTTCCAAATCGAATTGATGTTGGGATAGGGCGATCACCAGGTGGTTCAACCATAACTCGTTTAGCATTAACAGATGGGATAAGAAAAAGTATGAATGAGTTTCCAAGACAGGTTGCAGACCTTCAAGACTATTTATTCGACACTAACTCTCAACCATCTCACAATGTCAAAGCTTATCCAAGCATTCAAACATTTCCTGAAATGTGGTTATTAGGTGTAACACATCGTGGAGCCAGATTGGCAGGAGAAATGGGGACATCATTTACATTTGGCCATTTCATACATCCAACAAACGGTTTATATGCAATGGAAACCTATAAAAGGAATTTTCAGCCATCAAAAACACAATCAGGCCCTAAAACGAATGTATGTATTTTTGTTGTATGTTCTGATACACAAGAAAAAGCAGAAGAAATTGCCGTGAGTCAAGATTTATGGCTTTTAGCCGTTGAAAGAGGACTAGATACAAGAATTCCATCACCAAAACAAAAGAAGCTTTCACCAAGAGATAAAGAAAAGCTCATGGAAAATAGAAAAAGGATGATTGTAGGAACCCCTCAGAAGGTAAGAGAGGAAATACAAAGACTAAGCGATTACTATCAAACAGATGAATTTATGATTATTAACAATACTTTTCATTTTGAGGATAAAGTACGAACCTATCATTTGTTGGCTGAGGTATTACTTAAATAATTTTACACAAACATAGCCAGTATCTATGATTACTGAGAAATCAAAGATACTGGCTATTTACCGTAAAAAATTCTCATTAGTTTTTCTAATAAACAACAACCGGCTCATAAGTTTCGAGATTATTATAAACCTCTTTCATAACGTTAGGAGGGACATTCACGCACCCACCGGAGCCTGCTGTCAGATAAGCGTTGCTTGACCAGTTATTTCGCCAGCCTGCGTCGTGAAATCCTTGCCCGCTGTTTGTGAAAGGAGCCCAATAGTCAACTTCTATTGAGTAATTAGGATTACCCGCAGTGCTACCAGTTAGAGTGTATGGACTTCTTTTATAGAGAATATACCATACTCCAGGAAGAGTATCTTGCTGCGTACTATGCTTACCAGTAACCACATGTGTTGATAGAATAAGTTTTCCATCCTTATAAAGCCAAATCCGCTGTTCTTTAATCGATACTTCAGCATAAGTATCGCCAATGCCGTTGTTTGTGAGCGTGTTATAGCCATAGCCCTCATTGCTCCAACCATTTCCGATAATATTAGTTGCAGATAACGCTTTTTCTCCATTTTCGAAAGCACTTTTAACAAGGGCTGCTTCTTTTTCAACATCTAGTGCCCAACCGTAGCCTTGACCCTTAACAGAAATGACTTTCCCTGAATGGGTTTTAAAGGTGAAATGTTTACCTAATGTGGATTGAGAGTTATCGATTTCAGTTATTTTATTTGTGATATTCGCAGGATCAATGGATACGTCCAAATCTTTCGAGACTGTGGCATTTTTTATGAGCTCACTTGCTTTTAAAGAATACACCTGATCTTGTACCTTATACTCAACAGTACCCTGTAGAAGCTGCTGAAGCTTTTTTTCTTGATTTTTTACAATCTCGCTGTCTTCCTTAATCGGAAGAATAAATGAAGAGTCGAGATGAATCTCGCTGATATATTCCTGTTTATCATAATTATTTAATAGAGTAGTAACATCGTATTGAGTGCCATCTCTACTCTCTGAAATGATTATTTTTCCATCTTTCAAAATGGCTTGTGCATCTTTTGGTGCTTTTAATTGCTGATTCATTGAAATGAGTTTTTGTTCAAATTCTTCTTTAAGTGTTTCGCTACGATATTTGTCTTTGGTTTTTGGCATTAAGAAATAGTTTTTTGATTTAAATGAAGGGAAAAATGTCCACTGGCTTTTTAAATGCTTTTTGATTGCTGGTAGATCATCTTCTGTAAATTCCATCTTTGTATCTTTGCCATCGAAAATTAGTTCATTTCCAATATAAACTTCGTTAGTCAAAACGGATGATTGTAATTGCTTTAATGCCTCTTCAACGGTTAAGTGACCAACATTTACGTTATTAATCGTAATCTTGGCATTAAAATGATTTGCCTGATAGTAAGTCAATCCAATCACAATAAGTATAAAAATAATACCGATACCGCTTGTGATAAGCTTCCAATTTTTATACCACTTAACAGTGTGATAGTCGTGCCTTTGTTCAATCGTTTGTGCTGCAGTGTTCCTCATAACATTTCCCCCAATAATACCTTTACATGTAACTTTTCTAATGTTCATTTTACAAAGTTTACGATTATTTTATTAATATTAAACGATATCTACAATTTTACTAAAAAACTTTGTGTAATTTTGTCGTATTTTGCAATTTATTTATAGTTTTATCTATTTATTTTTTTAGTATAAAGTTTATTTTATTAGATTAGTTGGATTCTATATTGAGAAAATTATCCTATTTTTTCGTTATTGAATGAAAAAATTCTTAAACTTTGTGTAAGTATTTTTTTAATAGTCCATCGCATTATTGTTTTGACTAACCATAGAAAAATTTTACAATATATTTACAAAAAATATGCTACTCTGACGATTTTTTTTCGTATATAAAGTGTGAAAAAAATTAAGGAAGGAATTTATTATGAGTTTAAATTATGCTGAATTTATCGTAACGGGTTTTGAAGAGATGAGTATCGCTGAAAAAGCATTTTTAGGTAGTTTAATGAAGGCAGATTACCTGCTAAAGGATACGGTCGTTCAACCTGAACAATTAGCAAGTACTCGCCATCAAGAATTAATGCGAAGGATGGTGGAATGGAATCGTGAAGGGAAAAATATTGACTTAATTTCACTCACAACTTTACCAGACCTTGAAAACTTTGGTGGGATGTCATATCTTGCGGAATTGCTTTCCTTTGCAGATCTAGAGAGATTTGAAGGAATGGAAAAACTTATCCTCGATTCTTGGAAGGAGCGGGAAAAGAGAAACATCTTATCAGTTGCGGCTCATAATGATTGGGAGATTGCTAAGGTTATTGCTGAGTTGGATAGAATTAACCAAAGCAAAGTTGACGATCATACTTCCTTACAACAAGCACTGTTAACTATTTATGAGGCACCTTGGGAAGAACAAACTATTTTGCAAGCTGCAACAACTGGTATTAATAAGCTTGACGAGATGACAGGAGGATTTCAGGAAGGCGAAGTAACGATTATTGCTGCAAGACCATCGATGGGAAAAACGGATGTGATGCTTCATTTTGCAAAAATGTCAGGGTGGGCTGGCTATTTACCACTAATATTTTCCCTAGAAATGCCGGAAAAGCTAATTACTAAGCGATTAATTGCATCAACAGGTGGTTTTAACCGTTCAAAAATGCGCGATCCTAAAAGATTGCTAAGTGAAAATCAGAAGAATAATTGGGCGAATGTAATCGGTCATCTTAACGAAACTCATATACAAATTTTTGATGGTTCTGGACAAACTGTAGCGGAGATGAGAGCAAAAACGCGTAAAATGATGAATCAATATCCAAATAAAAAACCGATTCTTTTTATTGATTATTTAACACTCATTCAACCAGGACAAATCTACGGTGGTAATTCACATCAACAAGTAACAGAAATCTCCAAATCTCTCAAAACAATGGCAAAGGATTTTAAATGCCCTGTTATTTGCTTGGCACAGCTAAACCGATCGGTCGAATCACGAGCAGATAAACGGCCAATGATGTCAGATATTCGGGAATCAGGAAGCGTTGAACAAGACGCCGATGTGATTTTGTTCTTATATCGTGAAGCCTATTACGATAAGGAATCTCAAGACAATACTCTTGACATCATCGTCTCGAAAAATCGAAATGGCTCTGTAGGATACATCTCAGTGAATTACAACAAATATACAGGAGAGATTGTGGAGTAAAATTACTTTTTTCACTATATTTTACATAACCATATTCTTACTAAGGAAATCAAATCATACTAATAAATTTACTTTTTTGTAAAAAATAGGATATATTAGTTATAGTTTAATGGTATAATAGTTCTATAGGAGTGAGGTTTACATTAGTTCTTTTTACTCATACTCCTAAAAGCGACAAAGTATAAATACCATGAAAAGGGGTAAATAAACATGAACAAGGAGCAAGGAAAACCAACTTATTACGATGGTTCAGGTAATTCAAGTTTAACTCCAACAGTACTTTCGTCCAATACATACTTTATAAAACCGGAGTATGATAAAAAGTCTCTTATTAAATATCCTTATTTTCCTTATATGGGTAAGGGGTAAGGATGAGAAGAAGCTAATCACTAATATCGATTACAAAAACCTGATTGCGAGATTATCGTAATCAGGTTTTACTTTGTTCACTTGGAAACGTATTGAAAGTCAATAGTCCTCTTTGTATATAAGAACAGACTTAAGGGGGCTGTTTTGTCTGAAAAAATCATCCATAAGGTGAAGTTTTATCCAATACTAATAGAAATTACTTCGAAAAAATATATTTAGTCTTCTTAAATTGAAATGTCTAAATGCATGATATGTTGTTCGCCAATTGGTCCTAAGAAGGTTTTATTATGATCTACAAAACCAGTCTTTTTGTATAGATTGATTGCAGCTGTATTTTTCTTATTAACACCTAGTACTATTTCATCAACATTTTCTAAAGTCTTTTTTACAAAATGGGGTAATAATTGAAGACCTTTTTTAGCGAAGCCATTACCTTGAAAGGCATCATTAATGGAGAATGCAGTTAATAATCGAGCATTCTTATTTTTAGTATATTTCAACACTTTTTCTCCAGTTTCTAAGGCGAAATAGCCAACCGGAATATCTCCATTCAGTAATAAAACATGAATGGTTTCTTTTGACAGATTAGGATTATTGATTTTTTCTAGAGGATAACAGGTAAATTGTAGTTTGTCAGGAGGTAAGTAGAAAGCTGAAAGATACGGGTCGTATTTTTTTGTATATTTAATAAGTTGTACCAAATTAGAGTCCATGATCATTCTCCTTAATTTATATGTATATGTAAATTATAGAATAAACCCCAAAAAGAAACAAGTGTTCGGTTTTTAGATATATTTAATGAGGAGATAGAAAGCTGTAGTATGTTTACATATTCATTGTAAACTAAAAAATAAAAGTTTTACCTACAATTTGAGGAAGTTACCACATTTATTTACAAAAGTCCTTTGCTTTAAGAAAATTTGTGGCACACTAACGAGAGTAGTTACTTTATAAATAAAATATTTATTATTGGATGTGGAACTATGCAAGAACTTGATTTGAGTGGAGCTACTCCGATTGTTTTTATTATAGTGGTCATTATTGGCGGTTATGTTCTTTTTGCAATTCTTATGTCTCATTTTTCAGACAGAAAAGAGAAAGAGAAAGAAACCTTAAAAGAATTCATGGAAAATAAGGATGAAATTGTAGTGAAGAATCAAGATGAATTACCTTAGTCAACATCATTTAATGTTGACTTTTTAGTGATCATATTAGAAAAGACCTCTGCTTAGGAAAGAGGTCTTTCGAAATTTATATTTATGGAGCTGAACAAAAGATGATTTATTTAAGCCAAACCTTTATTAGGTGTTGAAGATTAATCATATATGATAGCTTTTCCTTGTTCACGTAACTTCTTTAAAGCTGTATGCATTTGATTAATTTCTTCATCAGAATGTCTTTCCCATGTACTTAATTCAGCAACTATTGTTAAAGGAGATTTAGACCTATACGAACGTGTTGGGTTTCCAGGGAATTTTTTGTCAGTTAAGTTCGGATCATTCTCAAAATCACCTAATGGTTCTATTATGTATATTCTTTCTTTTGATTCAGCTGTTGCTAATTCAGCACCCCATTTAGCTGCATCTAATGTTGCAGTGAAATAGATGTAGTTAGATTTTTTGTCTTGGTAATTTGAAAAATGTTGCGGTTCTAAAAGATCTCCGATTTTTAGTTCTGCTTTAGTACCATGAAAGAAAGGACCATTATCTAAGACCTTTTTTTTGTCAGTCATTGAAACACCTCATCATTTTTTGATTTGTTTATAACAGTATAGGCTATGTATTTTAGAAAATGCAGTCTATAAATAGTTTAAAATTAGTTGTAAAATATAAGTAGAGAGAACGAGTTGAGTTTTATACCTTATGTACGTTTTAATTTATTTTTTTGTTAATGCTTTTATGAAATAACATATGGTTTAAAAAAGGATTAATGAACAATCAGACGCAAATGTGTACTAACATTTGCGTCTTTATTGTTAGACTTTTATAGACATTATTTTGTTTGGTATGGTTTTGAACTTGTATAGGACGGGGAAGATTGAATGGAATTAACAAGTATTGCTAAAGACACTCTTTAGTATTATCGTTATTAATATCGTAATAAAGATTCTTAACAAAAAGGGAATTTCTATAAGTAAAATGAATTACTCGTTGAAGATTTTCCTTGGGTTCATTCTGCTGGGGAGTTTTATGAGCTTTAGCTTTCTATATGCCGAGCATGAATATGCTTTTAAAGAAATAACCGAACCAATTGTTGCTATAATAATTATTTATATAATTCTGGCATCATTAAATCAAATATTGGATAAGCCTAAAATTAATGATTTTGTTGGAGGACTACTTATTGCAGGCGGTATTATTTCTTTTATAGCAATAATTCTATCTACTATCTAGTTTACATAGCTGTAATATGTAAGTTGTCATGACAAAAAAACTGATCATACCCTTAGTTGTTCTTTGGAACTAGAGTATGATCAGTTTTTCTAACTAACGTAAGAAAGTTATAAAACTTAGATAAATATTCCGGACATTTCTAACCTAATTAGCTTGTTCACACTCAATAGAAAGATTTAGCTTAAGGAACAAATATTAATCTTTATTTCTAAAAAGATAAATCCACATCAGTATATATACTGAGAACAACAATAGTAAAAAAACAGGTGTTGTTATTTGGTCACTTGCCATAAAATCACCATCAATTATTTTAAATCATTTAGGGAAGGGTGGAACAATGTTAATAGAATTGCAATTATAGGTATTGATACGATTAATGCTGTGAGAGGGCGTTTATAATGGATTCTGACCATAGTAAAAAGAATCAAGTTAAAGACACCAGACCAGAAAAGGTTCCAATTATTTTCGTATATAAAAAGTCCCTTTTTATAAAAAAGGTATTCAATGATTGTAAAGTAAGCAATCCATATTCCTATATATAAGTATTGTTTTTTCCCTTTAGGATAATATCTTAAATAAATCATAATAACGACTGGTACAATGAAAAATGAAAAGGTAATATCTATTAAAGTATGATTTAACCAGTCAACAGTTACGGCATTATATCTCCATAGGGTATGATTATAAAAAATGACATTATATAACAAATTACAAATAATAAAGAATTGAATTGTTGGATAATACTTTTTCCAGTTTTTCCAATCAACAAAGTAATAAGCAAAGATAATATAAACAATGACAACTAATAATAAATACATTTAAAAATTAGCCTCTTTAATTTTTTTATCAGTCTTCACATTAGTTTATGTTGATAAACATGCAAGTCGAAGTTTTGTTAGTTCCTATAGTATCGTATTGTAAGAGGAAGTAAACCAAACCTTATACTAATGGGAGTACCACGGTTTCTTTAACTCATTTCGTGAACACTCAACAATCAAAGCGCCTTATTGAGATAAGGAAAGGCGCTAATTTCAGTTTAAGGCCAGTTCGAGTGATACTATGGTAAAGAGGATTGTGGTGTTTGAAGGGAATAAATGAATAGTAGAACAAAAAATGTAGAGCGCATAAGTATTACTTGTTATTAATTTTAAAATACCATTTATAAAAATACCAAGATAATAATAAAGCAGCGTAAACAGATAACCAAGTGATATACCAATCCCATTTTATATATTTAATAAGCTGTGTATACCTTTCAAATATGGTTTCAGGGATGGTTATTCCTGTACAAAAAGCACTTGTGTATAAAAACTTTCTCATAAAACTCTTTGTATATGGAAAATATATACAAAAGAATATGCTGATTATAGGAAATACTAAGAACTCGAAAAGAAAACTTGATTTATTTATATTTGAAAGTTCCCTTACAGGGTATTCTATTAGATGCAATTCGACTACAAGCAATCCTAAAAACCAGGTAGCAAACTGTTGAAACAAGAAAATAATACTTGCTTGTTTCAATTTGTTTTTTGGTATAAAAGCAAGCGAAATAAATGTACAAGCATATATAACATATAAAATTGTGTGCTCAATTTTCATATTATTTGATCACTCTTATTATTATTTTTATTTATTATCCATAAGACATATTGACGTGACAACCAGAGCTCAATAATAAAATTAAAGAAGCTCATTATTAGATGATTATTGTTAACATCCATTATGTCTGTGAACTTCCCTATTAAAAAGATAAAAGAAACAATGATCCCAACCCAAAGTAGATAGTGAAGTAATCTTCTTGGGTAATTTGAATGATTAGGAAATTTCAATTGAAACCCTACAGCTAGTGCTGGGAATACTAAATATTCCATGGTGAAATTTAGTTTTGTAGCATACTTAAAGAGTCTAATTGGAGATTCAAGTGTATTCGTATAGCTTAGCCCAATACTAAACAACCATGTTAACATTTGAAAAAACAAAAAGGTAGCGATGGCTTCTCGTAGACGATTTCTTGGGACCATCTTATACAATATAAACGGGAAAATAATCCATAATAATAACAAGACAAAATAATCAACATTCAAATAAATCCACCTCATACCTATTATGAGAATTGATGAGAAAATTCATCCACATAATGGATAAACTAGCGAAGTAATGCTAACTGTTCAACCTCCCCATTTAAAGTTGCTTAAATGATTTTGGCTAGTTCCCCAAATTATTATTCAGAGTATCATTTTTATTTTATTAATAGCTGCAAGTATAGATTGGTAACAATAGTATACATATAAATAGGAAAATTTAATCTTAAATGCTACATATTCTTAATAAGTGTCGAGCGCAACTAATTAAAGTCAAAGGATGATAATTATGGCTTTTGCTGTCTGTTTTTTTGTATCTTAGATTATAACGTTCATTTTCATGCAAAAAAAACTTTCATTTATGCAAAACTCTTTTGTTTTTCTCCTTACTTTAATGATTAGTATCAATTGGTCATAGATTATTTATGAGGAATTGAGTTTATCAAGCTTTCAACTTAGGCGATGGACTATACTGCTTTTATGATCAATAGAAGTATCGCGATTCCATTAATTGTAGTCATCACAATATTTACTTACGGTATCCAAGTCTTTAAGACAGTCTATACTCATTTGCATTTGGGTAACAAATTGTACATTATGAAATGGATGAAGGTAAAATATTATTTAAACATACAAAAATTTTTTTCCACCCCGTATCTTTTCGTTTTCGTTATCCGTTTATACAGTAGAGACGTGCTGAAGGAGTGATTGTGATGCAGAGAAGCCGTGTGCACGGTGCAGAGAATTTATTAAATGAGGAAGACTTTCAAGAGCTTTATCCTAAGCTGAGACGATACTGTCTGGGACTAGCAAAAAATCAATGGGATGGCGAGGAACTGGTTCAGAATGCGATGATGAAGCTTTGGCTCTATTATGGGGACCAATCTTCAATTCCAGCAGCTTTAGTGAACAAGATGGCGCACAATGCTTGGGTTGATACGATCCGAAAGCACAATAAGGAGTGCTTAGAAGCCGATCTTAATGAACTGAATTCGGATGATTCGACTAGCAATATTGCGACTCGTTTTGAGATTATTCAACGTTTGACGACCAAATTAACACCGAAGCAAGTCGTTATGCTTGTCTTAAAAGAAGGGTTTCGCTATCAGCTCACTGAAATTGCAGACATCTTTTTGACATCTGAGACAGCTGTAAAATCAACCATTCATCGAGCCAAACAACGCTTAGCGAAACAGATGAATCAAGAAGGAAGTCCGCTCATTGACCTTTATTGGGAGAAAGAAGAACGTGAGCAAGTGGAACATCTCCTTCATGTCTCATTTAAGAGACAGGATCCAACGATTCTGATCCAGTCGATACCGTTATTGCGCTCATTAGTGAAAGATCAGCGTCCAGCAAGCTCTATGCACTGCACACTCGCTCACTCTCGTCCTTCACGCACTGTCCTAATGGCGGCATAAATGGGGTTTCCGCCTAAAAAAGGAGGAAGCGAAATGAATGTGACACCGTATGTTATCGAGCAATCTAATCGCGGGGAGAGGTCTTATGATATTTACTCACGATTGTTAAAGGACCGGATTATTATGGTTGGTGATGAAATCACTGACGGGCTTGCAAATAGTGTTGTAGCACAGCTGTTGTTTCTTGCAGCTGAAGACCCTGACAAGGATATATCGATGTACATTAACAGCCCTGGTGGGTCAGTAACTGCTGGCTTTGCGATATTTGATACGATGCAATACATCAAACCAGATATTAGAACGATTTGCATGGGGATGGCTGCTTCATTTGGAGCAAACCTGTTGCTGGCTGGTACCAAAGGAAAACGCTATGCCCTGCCCAACAGCGAGATTATGATTCATCAGCCGTTAGGTGGTGCTAGAGGGCAAGCGACAGATATTGAAATATCCGCCAAACGGATCATCAGCCTGCGCGAGCATATTAATCAAATTATCGCAGAACGCACCGGTCAACCAATTGAAAAGGTCGCACAAGATACGGACCGTGATTATTTTATGAGTGCCGAAGCTGCAAAAGAATACGGCATCATAGATGACATTATTTAGAAAAGAACGTGAAAAAACCACTGAAGAAGGTGAATGACCTTTTTTAGTGGTTTTATTAGTATATTGGACATTATTATATTCCAAAATCTAATACCAACATCTCGAAACTTTCATTGTATTTGTTCGTATATATAGAGAGAATTATAGTGGGAGGTCAAGTTGGTGCAAATACAACAGCAAACATCCAATAACGTTGAGATCGTGACAAAAAAGAAACTCAATACGAAAAGAGTATTAAATTTATATGGACTTTTTACCGTAATTGCACTGATATCATCTTTATTTACAATCCCAATTTCGGTTAATGAAAACTTGCAACTGTTCTATAATAAAGAATTACTATTAGAAACATATAAGGTAAAGGAATTTTTACAATTTATTTTTGTAAGTGCTTTGTTCTTTTTCTTTTTAGTAAATATATATGCAAAAGGAAGAGTTTGGAGTAAGGTATTTTATGTAACACTTATTCTTTTATTTGGATATAGCTTGGTGATGGCTATTTATCTAGTAGTATATTCTATGCCTCACTAAAACTCGAAAATAACTTACTTTTTACGAAATAAAAACGCTGATTAAGAACGCGTCCTCTTCTTTTATTCGGTAAATGAATGCGGAGTAAATAGGCGACGATTTATACGGAGAGGCTACACAAATTAAATGTGAATTGAGTTAGGATAGGAGTTAAAGATTATATGATTATCTTAAAAAATGTTCAAGCTACAGATTTAGAACAGCTCTTACTTATTGAAAATGAGGGATTTCCTGTAGAAGAAGCTGCCACGAAAGAAGCATTTGAGGAGAGAATACAGCTGATATCTGATACCTTTATAGTGGCAAAAAAGAAAGGGGAGATTGTTGGTTATATCAATGGACCTATCATTAATCAACCTTACATTACTGATGATCTTTTTGAGAAAATCAAAAGAAATCCGAATAGAGGCGGATATCAGAGTATTT
Organism: Metabacillus sp. YM-086; assembly: GCF_048059995.1. Classification (NCBI taxonomy): domain Bacteria; kingdom Bacillati; phylum Bacillota; class Bacilli; order Caryophanales; family Bacillaceae; genus Metabacillus; species Metabacillus sp. YM-086. The sequence continues at coordinate 53,837 of NZ_JBLUOI010000003.1, forward strand.
TAGGTTTAGCTGTGTCCAAACAGGCAAGAAATCGAGGAATTGGTACGATGTTAATCGAGAAAATGGAAGAGCTTGTGAAAGAAAATGAAAGAAAAGGCATTACTTTAACATGTAAACAGGAGTTAGTTTCCTTTTATGAAAAATGTGGATTTATTAATCATGGATTGTCTCAATCACAACATGGTGGAGTCAGCTGGTATAACATGGTGAAAGTAAGAGAGGGTATGGATTGATAACGGGATAAAAGAGAGAGAATGATTAAGCGTTAATCAGAAATAATGAAATAAATATAGCTAGATAATCCAAAAACTATAAATATCAAAGACAGAATTAATGCAATTTCTCTCCAATCCTTATTAGGAATTTTTAAGAACCGTAAATAAGAAATAAATCCTAATATAACGAATAGTATGCTACCAATTAGGTTTAGAGCTGTGAGCATAAATGTATACACCTCAAAAAACATATAATAATGATAAATTACCAAATTTGTCATTATTATACAACATACTTATTCATATGAAAATAAGAAAATCTTCTTCGACTATCAACATAATTTCTTCGTTCTCAGACTGGAGAAGAAAAAGGATAAGTTCAAAACAGAACTTATCCAAGTTTCTTTGTCATAAAAACGCTATTTGGATCTTCCTTATAGTCTGCAAAAGGCTCACAATAGTCAAAGCCGAAATTTTCATAGAGCTTCCATGCTGGTTCAAATTCAATCATTGATCCCGTCTCTAAACTCAATTGTTCATACCCTCGCATTATAGCTTCGTCTAGGATGTGCTGGAGCATTTTTCTGGCAACACCCTTTCTGAGATGTGACGATGAAGTTCTCATTGATTTAATTTCACCATGAGAGATGTCGAGTTCTTTTAAGGCTCCCATTCCGGCTAATTCATTGTCTTCCCATGCAGTCCAAAAGGTAATATTTGATTGTCTTAGCTTCTCTAAGTTTAAAGCATGGATGCTTTCAGGTGGTGAATTCAACGTCATGGCATGAAGATGCTCTCTTATCAATTCAGCTACTTTGTCTCCAGTTAAATCATCTTTTTTTATCTCCATAAAAACAACCTCCAAAATAAATATAAGTTTTATCCCACTCTTTTTTCAATCATCATGTAAGAAAATCTGACAATTAGTTTAATGAGAAGCTATTGTTTTACAACCAATTCTAGTAACTGAGGGGTAGTTCTTAAAAAAGACAGCTCCTTATTAGTATTATAGAGTCAAATGAAGGATAATAGTGATTTGTGGTGAATGATATTGAATAAACTAATAGTTTATTAGGTTTTATAAATTTTTAGTGATCGAGGGTGTATCTTTTGGAACAAACAATAGCGGTTATTTCAGATATTCATGGAAATAATTTGGCATTAAAGGCTGTCCTGCAAGATATTACAAATCGCGGTATTGATAACATATTCAACTTAGGAGATAGTTTATATGGTCCTTTAGACCCTTTGGGTACTTATAAACAATTAATTAAGCATAAAATGGTTCATATCATGGGGAATTGCGATCGTATGTTACTTGAAGCAGTAGACAATTATTCCCAATCTACCCTACATCATATTAAGCAAATGTTGACTGAAGAACATCTCGATTGGATAAAGCAACTTCCTTCTTCGGTAGTTATAGATGATATTCTCCTATGCCATGGTACACCTGATTCTGATGAAGCTTATCTCTTAGAAGAGATGACGGAAGCGGGAGGAACCTTAAAGAGTTCACTAGAAATCATGAAAAGTCTTCAACACGTAGAACAGAGCGTGATATTGTGTGGACATAGTCATATTCCTAGAATTGTCTATTTACCTAATGATAAGTTGGTCGTTAACCCAGGAAGTGTAGGGCTTCCAGCATATAAAGATGATTTACCTATCCCTCATAAAATGGAATCAGGATCACCATATGCAAATTATACTATTATGAAAAAAGAAGCAAATCAATGGTTAATCGAGCAAATTAATGTGCCTTATGACTGGGAAAGAGCATCTAAAGTCGCAATCCAAAATAATCGGAAAGACTGGGCTAAACCTCTAATGAGTGGAAGAGCTTAGAAATATTTCTAGAACACTACAAGACTACAGTGACTAGAGGTATCATTTATTTTTCTTTAGTCTTTTGAGAAGGATAGTGACAATATATTAGTTCTATATAACAATAATTAAAGGAGTGTAGGATGAAGAAGCCTATTTATATCTACATTTTTGGTTTAATGATACTTTTCTCCATTTCATGTTCATCAGAAACGGAACAGTCCATAGAGTTAATTGATTCAAAGGTTGAGATCATCTCAGATAAAGAAAGACTTGGTTCGTATGGATTTAATGAGGAGGGTATAGAACTTATCCCTACATCTTTATATTATGAGTTTTCACTTAAAAATGATGATAAAGTGAAGATTGGCGAATTGGTAAATGATCCCCTAAAAATAGAAATAGAACCAAATGACACCTTAATAAACGCTTCCAATGAAGTTATCGGATTCAATGTCTTTAACCCATTTTATTATAATAATACTGGTTTGGGTTATGGAGGATCATCAACACCTGTTTTAAAACCAGGAGAAGAAGGTCAATTCATCCTTACTTTTGATCTTGGTGTAAGTCATGAGAATAATCATATTAAAGTGATGGTACCACCAGTTGAAAACTTAAAATTCTTGAGGACAATGCATTGGATGCTACATTAATTATTTCAACAAATGTTGGTGAAATTGCTCGGTTTGACCTTCTTAAATAAATCAAGTGATTGGTAATTTTGATTGGAGTAGGAACAGACATTTCTTAATAAATAAATGGGTTGTTAGAACTAATGAAATTAATTAGGTTTAACAAACAGATGTGGAATAGGTGCTGCAAGTCGTAATAATATGTTGAATTGAGGATTTGGTTTTTAGACAGGAGTGACTTATATGAACAAACTCTTGACATTATTTGTAGGAATGCTTTTTATTTTTGCATTAACTGGCTGCTTTGGCGAGGATTATGATGTTGGTGTTCCTATTGCTCATTTACATTTAGAAAAGGGTTTACAAAATCAACAAATACAATTAACAGAAGCTAATGTTAGTTGGAGTTCATCGAGTGGAGAAGTAAAGGAAACAGTAGATAATATCGAAAAATTTGGATTATCACAAGATGTGATTAGTGTTTCTCCAAACCAAAAAGCTTCTTTGGAATTTAAAGAGAACGAAGATAATGGTGGAGATATTTGGAGAGACCCTACGATAACAGCTGTACTTTGGAAACACGGAGAAAAAATTGATTTGGAATTGAAAGATAATAGGGAATTTCAATTTCCAACAAACGAAGGGGATTATGTATTAGAAGTTGAATTTATTAATTCAGTTTCTGTTAACAGAGCTCAATATGTTGGGAAAATAGTGATCAAAGAAACAAATGAGCAAATGAAAATAAGCGATGGAAAGCTTCCAGAATTCACATTTATGGAAATACCTGAAATTAAAAAATTCAAATCAACTGAATCAGTTGGTGAGTTATTTGATTATGGGTATGCTGAAGTATGCTGGAATAATTGTAGTAAAAATAACATATATAACTTTCCTGACATTCACTCTGGGGACGTTGAAATAGGTGATGTCATACAGATTGATTGGCATGAAATGAGACCAAAGCCTACTGAGATAAACTTACTTCAAATTAATACAGACAATTATGAAGTAATAAAAAAGAAAAATATAAACGTTACAAATATACCCTTAGACATTGAAGTTGATGAAAAGAAAATTGGTGCACAGTATGCTTTAGAGTTTTTATGGAAGGATGGAAATAAATTGATAGGAAGAAGTATGTTGAACTTTAGACTGGAATAATATTCCTTAATTGAATATTATTCATTTATTACATAGGAATACAAAATATGTATTTTAGTGTGCAAGTTTGTTTATTTTACACAATAAAAAAACTGCTATTTACAAGCAGTAATTAATAACGCTTTTATAAGAAGAGAAATGTCTTGGTGAATGTATTCTCGGACTTGGTCATCATTACAGCTTTTTAATTCATTCTGTAAACGTCCAAGTTCTCTAAGAAATAGTAAGTTTTCAGCCTTACTAAGCATAGTGTATTCGCTCCTTTACATAGGAAAAAACACTATGTTACATAACACTACCATTATTATCAATAATTCACAATGAGTTAACTCTCTAGAGAGACTTTAAAGCAGGGGACATGCTTTTATGATTAAAAGCTGTTTACTGTGATGTTAGGTGGGAAGTTGTGGAGTTATGTTGAGAAGGCTGGGTAATTTAGAAGATGCCTTACAAAAATATTAATCAAGCAAAGATCACGTTAATTAGTGACCTTTGCTTCTTGTGAAAGGTTATGATATTGTTTCTTCTTCATCCTTTCTCTCTTTTGAAAGAAACCATCCTAGGACAGCAATTAGTAATAAAACAGACCAAAATGTTATTTTCCATCCAGCAGATTTAGCAAATCCTTTTGGCAAATACGCCAAATCAGGATGAGATAATGTATAAACAGCTAGTTTTACGCCAACCCAACCTACAATTAGAAAGGCAGCTGTTTCAAGTCCAGGCTTTTTGTGAAGGATACCGACAAAGAAGTTAGCAGCAAATCTCATAATAACGAGTCCGATGATTCCACCAGCTAAAATGACTAAAAATTGCCCACCATCTAAGCCTCCAATATGAGGTAATGGAGTTTCTGGTAATGCAACAGCGAAAGCAACTGCAGCGAGAATAGCATCTACTGCAAATGCTAAATCTGCTAATTCTACCTTTAGTACGGTCATCCAAAAACCAGAGCCTTGTTTTTCATCACCTATTTTCTTATTTTCTCCTTTTCTTAGCACAAATTTCTTGAAAATGTGGTTAAAAGAGATAAACAATAGATATAAGGCACCGATTGCTTGAACCTGCCATACATCGACTAAAAAAGAAATAATGAAAAGGGAACCAAATCTAAAAACAAATGCACCAGCTAGGCCATAAAACAATGCTTTCTTTCTCTTATCTTCTGGTAAATGCTTAACCATTATGGCAATAACTAATGCGTTATCAGCTGCCAAAATTCCTTCTAAACCAATTAAGACGATTAAAACCCAAAGGTATTCTAGTATAAGAGCTGTATCCATTAACCTTCTCCTTTAATAACTATGCTAATGATACTTTGGCTAATAGAAGGATTTTATATTCGATTTTAGTTTAATTTTTAGAAAAAGTTAGATTTTGGACAATCCCTACAAAGTGAAACATGAGGTAAATAAATGATGAAAAGAAGATTATTGTATGTACTATTAATATTCATTTTAGGTGCTTGTAGCCAACAAGAAGTAGAAGAGAAGTCGTCTAAAACAAACGACATTACTTTAGAAGATGTAGAAACTGTCATAGCAGAGCAAGGTTTTGAATTGGAAAATACAGAGTTATCAAGTGAGGATTTCTTTATGCAAGAATTAAACGAGATGACACCTGAAGTATATATTTTAGAAGGTCATACATTATCAGTTTATGTTTTTCCTTCAGAGGGTGAAAGAGAAAAGGGAGTCCAAAGGTTTGAAGAAATAACTGCAGCAGCAGAATTAGTAGAACACAAAGCATATGAAATAAGTAACTTATTAGTCTTTTATGTAAGTAATGATGAAAAGGTACAAAATCGATTGCTTGAAGCATTAAAAAACTTAGATGTTTCAACATAATATATGACCAATGATGAGTTCTTTCTGGAAAATGTTGAGGTTCTGTTTTTTAGGAATCTCTGCAAAATTAGTGGTTAATAAAAGGAAATATTTACATAAAAAAGGTCCACTTCATCATAACTTAAGCTATAATGTTATCTTAAAGGGGGTGCTTACATTATGGATAATCACATAAGATTGTCTGGTACTTCTTCCACTCATGCAAAGCCTAAAATTGGAAAGGCGATACTTTGTATGGGGCGAAATGATAAAAAATCGCTGAATAAGCTTTTCTAATATATTGGCTTTGCACCTTATTTTTATTAAAAATAAATAAGGAGCGAGCAAAGTGAAGTATATGAATGCAAAAAAAGTTTTACCTGAAAAGCTAATTGTGGAAATCCAGAAATATGTCCAAGGAGAAACCATTTACATTCCTAAGCCAGAAGCGGAATATCAGAAATGGGGAGCTTCAAGTGGTGGACGACAGTTGCTTGATTTGCGTAATGCAACTATTCGAAATGCTTTTACTAGTGGCAGTAGTATTCAACAACTTTCCGAAGAATATTACCTCTCAATTGAATCAATCAAAAAGATTGTTTATTCACATAAAAAGTAAAAGAAGTCACTGGTGAAACATATTCATCAGTGATTTTTTATGTAAAAAACGTTTCTAAATCATTTTGTACCTTTTATAAGTTACATGCACTTCTTAAAATATTTCATAAGGATAAAAAATGATAGGAGTGTCATATGATGACTGAAAAATTTTTGAAAAATGAACACTACAATTTTATTAAAAAGCAGGTGCTTTTAATTAAAGATAGCTCCAAAAAGAATTTGCCTTCTTCGGTTTTTACTTCTTTAAAGGACTTAAGTAATGCCAAAATCTTAAATCTAATTCCTAATATTTCATTAGATCAACAAAAAATATTGGATCTATCTCGTTTGAAAACTGATGAGGAATACCAACAATATATTCAACATCTTACTGAGTTTTTGTTGCCGTTTCCAGAAATCACCGAACAGAAACTGAAAAAAATGTTTCCAAAGACTAAGAAGTTAAAGCTGCCTGATTTATCAAACGTTGATCATAGTCAGTTAACCTATTTAAGTTGGAACGATTTAAGGTCGAATAGAAAGTATATTATATATGAGCTGGATGGAGAATTGGTGGGCATTGAATGTAAATTCTCCCCGACATCTAAGAAAAATATTTGTTCCTTGTGTAAATGTACTAGTGAGGTTTCCTATTTTTCTGCTGTAACAAAAGTGAAAAAGTCTAACAATCCGGATTATTTTAAGTCTATTGGCAACCTTATTTGTAAAGATAGTAGCGAGTGCAATAAAAAAATCACTAGCTCTTTATATCTTGAAAATATTCTTAGAGACTCCTTAGGAATGTAAAGGACCCTTATCATGTCACACACCAAAATGTCAGAAATGAACAATCAAAGTACGTTTTAATAACGTGCTTTTTTCATATTTACTTTTACCTGAAAAATAATGGTAAAATAAGTAAGTGGTCGTAAATAAAAGGTAGAGACTATATTTCCTATTAATCATACTACAGGATTTATAGCAGCCAAAATATATAAGAACGGTAGATGAGGAGAAGTTGAGTAAAATCATTCTTAAAACAAAAATATATTATTATCTATCACTATCTCTTTTCCTTTTCGGTGTTATTTCGTGGGTTCCTTATCTGGTGCTTACTATGCAAGACCCTTATGGAATGTTAACGTTTATTTTTAACCCCATAGGTTTTTATTTTGCTTGGGTAGCAAAAAATAGACTTCTAGCTTTATGTAATTTAGCTATGATATTTAGTTTTGTCCCTGTAGCTATATATGTTTACATAACAAAAGGATATATACCTATGTAAGTGTTTAATAAGGTACAAATTATATATTTCTATTTACGTTGTTGAGGGGAGCTTTAATCCTATGAATAAGAAATATAGTAAATGGTCTGCACTATTGGTTGTCATTTGCACATTAACTTTAATTGTTACATATGCAATTGCTACAGATCAGCCTAAGGGTGTAATGGTTATTTTGTTAAAAGGATTGTTTTTCACTTCAATTCTTTCGGGCATTCTAAGTTTAATTCTTAGTTATCTCAGCTATAAAAACAAAGAAGGTGGATTCTTAAAGAAGGTAGCACCTATAATAATATTATGTATTTTATTACTATTTACCCTTTCAGTTATCGGTATCATAGTAAGTATAGGTGATTTATTCTAAAATAAAAAATTGTACGGCCTAAGTTTATTTAAAAACTTTGAGACATTAAAAGACTATTACCCAGCGATCGAGTAATAGCCTTGTTGGAAAGAAGAATAGGTTTTTCGTTTTTTACGTTGAATATACAAATAAGTGAATTACTATATTTAATGTGTTGTTCTAAGAATCAAAATATAGAAATACTAATTCAATAGTTATTGCCATGAGTCTTTGTGCTTTAACAGATTTAGAACCAGAAATACGACATACAAGCAAGTACTTGTTCATGGTTGGTTCTAGAAAGGGGGAGATATATTGTGATTCGTGCATAATTACCTCCAATGGGAAAAGATTCACTTAGTGAATAATTTATGCAGCTATTATCAAAAGGTGCAGATATTTATCGCAACTAAAAATGGCTTTGTATAAAACATTTGTGCTTTTCAGTGTATTTTTCTTTTTCTGCTTTCAATTTGTTGGTGTAATTTTCACGATAACGGGTAAAATTTTTCTCTTTCCCTTTAATTGTTTCAAGTATTGTTGAGGAATGGGGATATAATGTGTTTTCAAATTGATTTATAGATAAAGCAAAATCAAAGCCTTTTGAACGGTAAGCAATTTGAATAAATGGAGTAAAGGCCGCTGCAGATAAAATATTAGCGTGCAGTTTTAAGTTGATTGAAAAGTGACATTTACCTAAGAATGAGTAAATTTGTGACGAACTACAAACCTCAGGAATGAATGTAACAGAATCTTTGTTGTTCAGACGGTGGTAAAGATTCCTGCATGATTCAATATCTTGATCCCACATTGGATAAATGACAATATGGTAACCTTTAGATATCAAGTAGAAACAGCTTTCAATAAGTTGGTCTTCTACAAATGCTTCATTATATCCGAAAAGTTTATTAAATGTAGTTCCCCAGTTAATTGCGATTAGTGGTGCTTGAACAGGAAATAAATAATGATTCAAGATATGATGATCAGAATTTGGACTATAAATAAAGCCTGAATCACCAATTATCTCAATAGAAGAGTTAACGGGTGATAAACCTTTAATAAATTGAAAGGTTAACGGACCTCTTACTCCAGTATATGTTAACGACTCAACTAATTTTTTTATCCGACTTGTATTGATTTGCCGATTATCAAAAAAAGATGATGGTTGAAAAGACTCTCCAATTATATATTTAGACATGGTGTCCTCTGTTAGATAATCTATTCCAGTACCATAGCTATATAAGGGTATTCCCAACTCGATTGCTTCCTCGGCAAGTGTTAAAAAAATATCGCCTTGAAAAAGTGAACCTCCACCTAAGATTACAGCATCGATTGTTTCTTTGTTTAATATATTCTTTATTCCTTTGTTTTCCTTAATGTCATAAGCAATGACTTTGTCTACAGAGTTAGACCATCTGTTGATAGATTGAATAAATGATTCATAACAGACTTCGTCTCCGACATTATTAAATCCTAGATAACCGATATATAACAACTTCATCTTAATATTCATCTCCTTTCCAATTTTATTTCTTTTTTGCTTTTACAATTTTTTTTATTGTTTTAACTAAAAATTTCGCTCTTGTGCTGACAGAATGTTGTTTGCGAACCATATTATATCCATTTTTTGCGATTTCTTTTCCAATACTTTCGTAGTTTTCTAGATAATAAATAGCCTTTTCATAATAGTTTTCTGTATTGATTTCCACAAAGTGAACATTAGGAATAAACCCTAAGTCTTCTAGTTCTTTTGAATGGGAAGCTAATAGAAGGGTATTACTGGCAAGCACTTCATAATATTTCATAACTGGATATTTATATATGGAATCACAGGTAAAGAAAATTTTGGCTTTATTAAGTTCTTTTGCATACCTCCGTCCTACAAAATATTCCTTTTCGTCATATTTGCCTTTATCATATCCTGGATGTTCGTGAAAGGTGAAATTTGGTAGATCTTTCATCCCATCTAAAATAGCTGCTCGTAATGGATAGATCGGAGGGTATGTTGAGCCCATTAGTAGAAAATCCATTTCTTTTTCTTGTTTATAATCTTTGAAAACTTCTGTATGAACATAATGAGGAAACCAGATCATTCTATCCTCATATTCCGGAAACCATTCTAAAAACTTATCCCGATAATGTGTAAAAAGATATAGAATGTTGTTTTCTTCAATAAATTGCTTTCGATAACTCGTTTCGTACTGCAAATCATGCATAATCATTCCTATAGGAATATCACATGTTTGCAATCCTTTTATTTCGGGGCATCGTGATGGGCGTAAATCGTTTAAAAGAATAAAATCAGGTATAAAATCAAGAGAAGATAGAATATCGTTAATATTTCCTGGTTCTTCCCAAATAGTTAATTTAGTCAGCTTTTTTAACGATTGGGAGAGATAGTAATTATTTCGTTCGATTCCGCTAGACCAATCCTTCGTAATAAATAGTAGCTTTAACTTCTTAAACAACAAATCTTATCCCTCCTATTTTCAAATTAGAAGAAATCGTACATTAATAACATATGAACTTGTATATATATCGGAACAAGACAGATTCATTAATTTCTTCTAAATCTAGAACACTAGTATATTTGTTTACGTACATTAAAATTAAAAAATAGGAGAGATAATATGAGGAAAATTCTATTATCTGGATATTACGGTGAGTACAACACTGGTGATGATGTGTTATTAGCATCATCAACTTGGGGATGCAACCAATTCCTTAAATCTAATGAGATCCTTGCGACTTCAGTTCATATACCTAATTTTGAAAAGAAACTACCTGTATTACCCTTGTATGTAGAACGAGAAAAAGTTAAGAGTGAAAATTTAATCAGATTATATTACCATGCTTTAACATCAAATATAATTGTTTTTGGTGGAGGATCTGTCTTTCATTCCACGGATAAATTGACCCGCGACTCAGACTTAATTGATTTAAGTAGAGGAGATTGTGCAATTGCATTAGGGGTTTCTTTTGGGCCATTTAGAGATAGTGGAGCAGAACTAGCATGTAAGAAATTTATAAATAAACTTTCCTATATTGGTGTACGTGATGAAGATAGCTTCAACATAGCTAAAAGTTTAGCACCTGATCTAAATATTGAGAAAACATTCGACTTAGCTCCACTTTTTCCATATTCACAACAAGATAATAGCCCTTATAAAAGTTCTTCAAAAAGAAGAGGACTAGCCATTTCATTATGTCATTACGAAAGGTATATTGGCTTAAATACTGAGATTGAAAAAAGAAGATTTGAAAAGATCTTAAATGTTTTAAATCGTTTAACATTAGAAGATGTTGAAGAACTAATTTTTATTGATTTTAACGGTCACCGGGTATTTGGAGATTTTGATATTCACAACGAGATGATAAAACGACTTAACATACAGATTCCTGTTTCACGAATAGCTTATCAGCATAATCCAGCTGATGTATTAAACTTAATTTCAAGATGTAGAGGGATTGTTGGGATGAGACTTCATAGTTGTATTTTTGGTTATATGACAGAAACTCCTACAGTGATCTTATCTTACCATCCAAAATGCATGGGTTGGGCAAATGAGATTCAGGCAAACCCAGATTTTACAATTGATTCAACTCATTTTGAAGAGGAGCAGTTGTATTCTTCTATAATGAATATTTTGCACAATAAGTACATTCCACCAATATTAACCCTTCCGAATGCTCAAAAATTAGCAATGAAAAATTGGGAGGGAGCACTATGTTCGATGTCACAGTAGTCATTCCACTTTACAACAAGGAACACTATATAAAAAGAGCGGTACAATCTGTTTTAAGTCAGACTGTTCAAACATTCGAAATTGTGATTATCGATGATGGTTCAACGGACAATAGCTATAATAAAGTTGCGGAAATTGGAGACCCGCGTATTCGAGTGATTCAACAAAAAAACGCAGGAGCTTCTGCGGCTAGAAACAGAGGGATTGAGGAAGCAAAAACGGACCTAATCGCATTTTTAGATGCGGATGATGAATGGAAACCAACATTTCTTGAGACTATTTTTCGTTTAATAGAGAAATATCCTGAAGCTGGAGCATATGCTACTGCATATCAAATCATCTTAAAAAATGGACGGAAAATTACACCAATAATTGAATCAATCCCCAAAACCCCATGGGAAGGTCTAATACGTCAATATAGTAAATGTGTTCTTAGAGACCTTCCAGTTATCTCTTCTGGAGTTATTGTTCCAAAGAAAACGTTTGAGAAAGTAGGTCTTTTTGCGATTAATCATCACCATGGGGAAGACCAAGATATGTGGTTCCGAATAAGTATTCATGATCATATTGCATATAGTCATACAAATCAAGTTACTTACTATCGCGGACTACCAAACAGCATGTGCACAATTCTCTATACACCACAACCCTATCCAATAATTGAAACGATAAAAAACATTATAGAAAGTAAAGAGGTAGTGGCATCAAGTGAACTAAAGGAATATTTGGTTAAATTAGAACTGGACTATGCTGATAGACTTATAAAAACGAACCGTTTTAAAGAAGGGTTAAGTCTTGTTAAAGGTATTAGTACAAAAAGATATAAAGTGAAAAAGCTAAATATTTTCTTGTTATATCTAAAGCAGAAACTGCTCAAAGCATTAGGTCGAGATATACAAATGACACAAAAGTAACGGGAAGACTCTATTAGCCCTTAGTAAATTAGAAAGGTATAAACATTAAAAAGGGGACAATATTTCCTGTTTTCAAATAAATATTGTATGTCAATCACCTACTATTACTAGTTTGTTAGTAGGGTTTTTCTCTCTTTTAGTATATGTACCTCATACAATAAAGTAAAAAACGGAATAGCATATGCAATAAATAGATAGAAAAGGGTGATGATAATGAAAGTTGTTATTTTGTGCGGTGGTAAGGGACTTAGAATGAGAGGATTGGAAGAAAATATACCAAAGGCATTGGCACGAGTGAATGAGAAACCTATTATTTGGCATATTATGAAATTGTATAGTCAATATGGAAATAATGAATTTATCTTGCCACTTGGATATCAAGGGGAAAAAATTAAAGAATATTTTATTGATTACAAGTGGAAGGAAAGTGATTTAGAGCTAGTATTAAACGAGAACAAACCTATTCCACTTACTAATATTGAAGATTGGTCCATAACATTTGCAGATACAGGTTTAGAAACAATGACTGGCGCTAGAATAAAAAATATTGAGAAATATGTTGATGATGATATCTTTTTGCTCACTTATGGGGATGGATTATCAGATATTAATATTGATAAATTGATTCAGTTTCATAAGGAAAAAGGAAAAACAGTGACTCTTACAGGAATAAGAAAACAAAGTCAATACGGAATACTGGAAGTAGAAGATGGGATTGCAACAAAATTTGTGGAAAAACCTGAGATGAACTCAATTATTAATGGTGGGTTCTTCGTATGTAATCGAGACTTTTTTCATTATTTAAGTGATGACCCAGAGTGTGTTCTTGAGGAGGATCCTTTAAAGAATCTGATTAAAGATGAAGAGCTAGCAATCTATGAACATGATGGATTATGGATGTCGATTGATACCCCGAAAGATTTAGTTGAAGCTAATGAAATATGGAAGTCATAGGAAGGAGGGGAAATATTCAAAATGAGTGATTACATTGGGAAATTAGTCAATAATTTCAAGTTATGGTGGAACAACGAAAGTGAAGAAAAGGTAAGTAATGATGTTTCAAGTAACAGTTTCCACCGTTATGACGAACTTGAGGAACCTATGATTCTAACTAGTCATCAAATGAAGGATACATTAGAACATACAAATGACAATATGTATGATCAGTTATCTAAAACAAAAGTGAAGTTAGAAGAACCAAATATAGAAAGTAAACCATATAACTTTTGTGTAATTTCTGGGAAAGAGTATATTTTTAAAGTTCTTGCTTTATATGAATCAATAAAGAATTTTACTAATGAATTTCATTTATTTGTTTGTTGTATCGATGAGGCGACCTATTCGATTTTCAATAAACTATCTCTAGAAAATATGGTTTTAGTTAAAGTGCAAGATTTGGAAGATAACAGACTAAAGAAGGTGAAAAAAACCAGACAAACGAATGAATATTGTTGGACTTTAAAGGCACCGCTAATGGAATATTTGCTAGAAAGCTACAGTTTACCTTCAATTGTATATGTAGATGGAGATTTGTTTTTCTTCTCAAATCCCGAACCTATTTTCAGGGAGTGGGGAGAAAAATCAATTTATTTATGTCCTCAAAGAGATTTAGAGTGGGTTGAGGAAAAATACGGTAAATTTCAAGCTGGTCTAGTAGGATTTAAAAACGATCATTATGGTCGTGAGGCACTTAAGTGGTGGAAGGAAAAATGTATAGAATGGTGCTTTAAAGAATCTTCTAATAATAGATTTGGTGATCAAAAGTATTTAGATGATCTAACAAGGTTTTTTGCTAGAGTTAAAATATCAACGCATTTAGGGATTGATGCAGCACCTTGGAATACAATTTACAATAATAATTATAAACTTACGACAAAAGAAAATAGACTTTATATCGAAAACGATCCATTAATTGTCTTTCATTTTGCATGTCTTTCCATTTACAATTTTACAGAATTTGATTTATGGTCATTAAATACTTTACAAATAGACCGCACGATTATGAATTATGTGTATGTTCCTTATCTAGAAGCGATTCGTAAAAGTATAAACAAAATTGCTCAAATTGATAAGAATATTTTAGAACAGGGATTACAGAAAGAAGACCCATCAAATGCAAAAACTTATTATAAATATTCTAAATTAAGTCGCGAAATAGATCAGTGGGATCATTTTATGAATTTTACAGCGATTATCAGTAAGGAATATATAATAAAAGGGTTGGCATTATATGGGTCAATTCATCAAAAAATGCGAAATTTTCACATGTGGATATTAACAATAGACAATACAACTCACCAAATATTAAGTGATATGAATTTACAGCATGTTTCCCTTATTCGATTAGAAGAGTTAGAAGATGAAAGACTACTTAAAGTGAAAAATGAACGTGCTATAAATGAATATTGTTGGACGTTAAAAGCCCCGTTATGTCAGTATGTTCTAAATAATGTTAAAGAAATAGACCACATTATCTATTGTGATAGTGATATTTATTTCTTTAATAACCCAATGGAATTAATGAATGAATGGGGAAGTTACTCTATTTTCTTAAGTAAACAAAATGGTACAAAGGAATTAGAGAATATTCATGGACAGTACCAAGCAGGATTGATTGGATTTAAACGCGATAATATGTCTTTTATGATTCTTGATTGGTGGAAAGAGAAGTGTATTGATCATTGTTCGAACGAATATAATCCTCAGTATGATAGTTGGGGTGATCAGAAATATTTAGAATCAATACCAAAGCTTTTTTCAAATATCAAAATAATTGATCATGTTGGAATTAATGTTGCTCCTTGGAACTTAGTTATGAAAAATGAACATACTGTTTCTAAAGAGAATGGTACATTAACAATAGACGGAAATCTATTAGTTTCTTATCACTTTGGAAGTATGATCATGATAAATGAAAAAAATTATGATCTTTGGAAACTTGAGAAGTTATTATTTTCTGAAGAAGTCTTAAATTATATCTATATACCTTATATTTATCATTTAATAAATATTAGTGAAAATTTAAGAGATATAGCAGGAATTTATGATCTCAAACCTTTCTACACTCCAGCTTCTACAAACTATACTGCAAAAAATCCACTACATGTAAGTAAATTGCAAGGGGCTTAGTTATGATTCAAAACACACTTGCCAATAAAAAAATACTTGTAACAGGTGGATATGGTTTTATTGGTTCTCACCTTATAAGCAGACTTTACAAAGAATGTGAGGTTGCCGTCTTTACAAGAAAAACCTCAAACCCATGGCGATTAAGAAATGCTTTATCTCAAATCTATCAATTTACAGGTGATATATCTAATTATTCTGATATAGAGAATGCTATTAAGCAATTTCAACCACATGTTATTTTTCATTTCGCTGCATATGGGGTTAACAGTAGGAATGACAACTACCTAGATGCTATTCGAACAAATATAGAAGGAACTGCCAATCTCATTTTTTCAGCACAATACAGTAAAAATCTTGAAAAAATTATTAATCTTGGCTCTAGTTCAGAGTATGGTGAAACTGATGAAGCTATTCATGAGGAAATGATGCTAAAACCAATAGATGTATATGGTAGTACAAAAGCATCAGCCACTTTAATTGCCCATCAGTTAACTACTCAGTTAGGGATAAATATTATTACATTTAGGCCGTTTAATTTGTTTGGAGAATCAGAAGAATCTCATAAGTTATTTAGTTATGTTATTCAACAAATCTTACAGAACAAAGAAGTTTTGTTAACGCCATGCGATCAACTAAGGGATTATTGCTATATTCAAAATATAATTGATGCATTTATACTAGCTGTAGTAAACCCAGAAACTAAGAATGAGATTTTTAATATTGGAAGTGGTCAAGTATACCCAATTAAATATTTTGTTGATACTATTTTTTCTCATATGAATACAAACCTACAACCACAATATGGGGCATTGAAATATAGGGAAAATGAACGAATGACACCACAACCCAATATCTCTAAAGTTAAAAATCTATTAGGTTGGCAACCTAACATATCTTTAGAAGAAGGGATTCTTCGCACAATAAATTGGTATAGACAAAACGAATATGGAATAGGAGGGGGATTGATCAATGACCATTAATTTTGTGGACACATTTAAAGATCGGACAGTTCTTGTGACAGGTCACACAGGCTTTAAGGGTACATGGCTAACGATATGGTTAAACATGCTTGGTGCTAAAGTGATTGGTTATTCCTTAGATCCATTAACAAATCAAGACTTATTTGTTCTATCAGGTATTGAAAATAAGATAACTGATATAAGAGGGGACATTAGAGATCAACATGCAATAGAAAATGTTTTTCAGCAATATCGGCCAGAAATAGTTTTTCATTTAGCGGCGCAACCTTTAGTGAAATATTCGTATAGCCATCCTAAGGAAACGTATGACGTAAATGTAATGGGGACAATGAATATTCTTGAGGCGATTAGAAAAACGGAAGAAACAAAAATAGGTATCTTTATTACAACAGACAAATGTTATGAAAATAAAGAATGGGTATGGGGGTATCGAGAAATTGATCCAGTAGGAGGGTATGATCCATATAGTTCCAGTAAAGCTTGCTGCGAACTATTAGTAGCTTCCTATCGAAATTCATATTTCAATGAGAAGAATTTTAGTGAACATGGAAAGATCATCTCAACAGTTAGGGCAGGCAATGTGATTGGAGGAGGAGATTGGGCAGAAGATCGAATTGTTCCGGACAGTGTACGTGCAATAGAAAAAGGGAAACCGATTTCCATACGATCACCAAAATCAATTCGTCCTTGGCAACATGTGTTAGAACCATTGAGCGGATATCTTTTATTAACATCACAAATTCTTACACATGGCCCGGCTTTTTCTGGGGCTTGGAACTTTGGTCCTGGAGAAGAAGGAAATGTTTCGGTAGAAAATCTTGTAAGCTTATTAGTGGATATTTGGGGAGAAGGAACGTGGGAAATAAATCAACAAGCAGATGTTCATGAAGCAAACCTTTTAAGCTTAGATATAAGTAAAGCAAAACATCAATTAAACTGGTCTCCAAAATGGAACATTCATGAAACTATTGAAAAAACCGTTCATTGGTATAAATCCTATAAAAATTGTGATATATACAATTTATGTACAAATCAAATAGTGGACTATTGTCGAGAGTAAGTTTTTTAACTTTTTAATTTACTATTGCCAATCTAACCTCCATATTTAAAGAACACGAATGTGTCATAATAGCGGGTTCGGTTTTGAAGTGAAAAATTAGTAAAAGCAGTACTGTTTATGACGGTAATTTGCACTTGAATTAACAGATAATTTGATAGGCAAAAAAGCTTGGAACATTGTGTCTCCAAGCCTTTTTTACTTTATCTTGTACTGTATAGTGAAGCATAAACGTAAAAATTCCGTTTAAATTGGAAAATACCAACATTCCCCACAAAATAAAAGGAGTTTTTCCGCTTATATGAACATAATCTTTAGATTTAGTTATAAATATAGAAGTTAAACGGAATATATCCGCTTATTTCGGCTTTTTAAGCACCTACTATATACTTTAAGCGAAATTTTTCCGCCTATTAATTGAAGCAACAAAAGGAAGACTTAAAATCTTTGTTGAAACAAAATATATTAAAGCAAAAAGAAACCATTAGAGCAGTGGCTAACAAGGTGGAAACTACTGTGGAAGATGCGAATGAGCAAGTTCAAGAAACGATTGAGGATGAAGAAAGAGCTGATTAATAAACAAATGGTTATAAATAAGTTAGTTCAAATTTTATTAATTTTTAGTTGAAATAGGACAATTAGAGTGTTAATTGGGCTTCTTTAGGATTCAAAGTGCGTTTTCATAAAACGTGCTTTTTTCGTATTTACATATATCCTATAAATGACGAATGATTTAATAAGTAATTATAAAGACAGAATACGATTACCTGAACATAAGAATACTAAAAGCTATGAAACGTATAATCTTACTGTTGCTATTTGTATTTATATATTCTAATCATGAAAATGTCTATGCGAGTGAACTATTAAAGATAAAGTTAAAAAATTACATAGGAGACAAAGAGGAACTGACAATACAGGTTAAAGGTAGATATACAACAATGAATGGTATTGAAGAGTTTAGAGAAGGAGCTAAATTCATAGTAACTGCAAAAAAAGGTTCTATTTTATTGACAAATCAAAATGAAAAACTAACATTTAAAGATTCCTTAGTATTAATACCAGATCAATATGACCAAGACCATATTATAACAGTGAATGATAAAAAATACCTTGGTGCAATGGAATTTATGATTGAAGATGGTAAATACATCAGACCTATTAATCAAATCCCTATAGAGGATTATTTAAAAGGTGTTGTTCCGTTTGAGGTATATCCATCGTGGAAACTAGATACCTTAAAGGCCCAGGCACTTGCTGCCAGAACGTACACTATGACACATATGGACAAGGAAATGGATGATACCATTCAATTTCAAGTCTATGGAGGGTATGAGTGGTTCGAACGGGCTTCAAAAGCAGTTGAAGAAACAAAAGGTGAAATCATTACATTTGAAAATAAGCCCATCAATGCTTATTATTCGGCAAGTAACGGTGGTGTTACTGAGAACAATAAGAATGTATGGGGAGAAACAGCAAAAGCTTATTTTCCAATAAAGAAAGACCCGTACGATCCTATTCAACCATGGACACTTACTTTACAGAAAGAGCAGCTATTTTTGAAAAATATAGACGCTTCTAAGATGAATTGGTGGGATATGTTAGAAGAAAAAGATCCTTCTATAGCAGAACCCATGAAAAACAGGCTGAAGAAACAAGGGTTTGCAGGGGATTTAAAAATCTTATCCATTTCAAATCTGGATATATTACCAGATTTAAATGAATCAAATCGTGCAAAAAAAGGTTCAATCAAAATAGAATTTTTAAGACGTTTAATCGAAGGAACCATTCTGTATGAAGTTGTTGAACTCAAAGATACGGAAATTGATCGAATAAGGCCTCTAATAGGAGGATCCTCCTTTAAAAGCTACTTAATTGATACATTTGAAGAACATGATCGTTATTATGTGATAAAAGGTAGAGGATTTGGTCATGGTGTAGGAATGAGTCAATGGGGCGCAAGTATAATGGCTGATAAGGGATACACTTATAGAGAGATCATCGATCATTATTATCCAGGAACAACGATTAAAAAAATAGATGATATACAAAAGGACGAGGAGAAAATAGGGGAGACGAGTAAGAGTAGTGAAGGCAATAGTGGAAGCTGATTTGTTCTAAACATAATCAAAGCCAAACTTCTCGGTGTGATCATCGAGAAATTTGGCTTCCTTAGATTGTAATGTATTCACTTCTTATTTTGGTTTCGTGAAAATTTTCCCATTATTTAATTCACACCAATCTTCTAATTCATCATATGAATCCTTATTTCCGTATTTCCCTAAAAAATCTTCTTTAGTTTCGAATACTTCCATTAAATCATTTTCTAGTAATGTGATCATTTGGAAAGGATTAAGATGGAAAACCTTAGAGACGGCTATTAATTCACCTATATGAACAGTGTTAGCGATGTCTTTCATCATTTCATCTCCTTTTTCAGTTAGAGATCTTTCATGTTTTTTACACGTACTTGTCGTTTCATTGTTGGTTAGATTAGAGCTTCCATCAAAGTAATGCAGAGTCGGGAAAAATTCACAAGAAATTAGAATTTTAATAATAGTACCTCACTGGTATTATTTTCAGTTTTTATCATACTATGTGTTCCTTCACTAACTCGAATTTATTCAAGAAGCAAAGTAATTACGAATTATCAATGTATGATCGGGCATACTGATATAAAAAAAGGAATTATGATGATCTTACTATTTACTTCAATAATCATCTTTAATTTTGTAGCATTAAAATTTCACAAAATACCAGTCAAGAGCCGAATTGTAAGTATATGGACTTTTACAATAGCATTTCAGGTTCTATTTGACTTAATCATTGAATTTAAATTTCATGGGTATTGGTATTTTGATAAAGGAATTGAAGTGTTAGGATTCCTTGCTCATACTGTTTTAATTCCCCCAGTTAATGTGCTGCTACTAAGCTTTTACCCATATAACAAGAATCTATTTAAGCAATCTTTTTATATGATCGGCTGTACAGTGGGGATTATGATTTACGAAGCAATAAGCTTACTTCCAGAACCTTGGGGGTTTTTCCATCTAGGTTGGTGGAACATATGGTATGATTTGTTTGTAGTCCCAATTCTTATCTTTATTTTGCTAGGATATTATAAGTGGATTTGTAAGTTAGAAACTGTTTAGCGGAATGAATCGAAGTATTGTTACTCAATGACAATGATCTAAACAAGGAAGTAATTTTATCTATTATTTGGGGTCTTTCGCAAATGAGAGCACTGTTCTATTATTAAGAACAGTGCTTTTTAATGTAACAATGAATGTGATTTTTTGGTAACATAAGATTACTAAGAGAATCAAGAGAGGAGTTAAAATGAATAAATATAAGGTTATTTTATTTGATTTAGACGGCACACTTTCAGACCCCAAGGTAGGAATAACTAAATCCGTTCAATATGCGTTAAATAAAATGAATATTGTAGAGGGAGATGTAGATAAATTAGAGTGTTTTATAGGACCACCATTACATGTTTCTTTTTCTGAATATTACAATTTTAATGAAGTGGATACGCTAAAAGCGATAGAGTTTTATAGGGAGCGTTTTAAAGAGAAGGGTATGTTTGAAAATGAATTATATCCAAATATCCCCTTACTATTAAAATCTTTACGTGAACAAGGTTTTACTTTAGTTGTTGCAACTTCTAAGCCTACTATTTTTGCTGAGCAAATAGTAAAGTACTTCAAACTTGATCAGTTCTTTGAACTTATTGTGGGAAGTAACCTAGATGGAACAAGATCCTCAAAGGCTGAAATTATTCAATACATACTAGAAAAATATAATGAACACGATCTTAATGATTTTGTTATGATTGGTGACAGGAAACACGATATGATAGGAGCGAATCATACTAAAATTGACTCAATAGGGGTTACTTATGGATATGGGTCATTTGAAGAGTTAAGACAGACTAGCCCGACACATATTGTAAAAAGTGTGGAAGAGTTAAAAGATATATTGATAGGAAGTAAAGTGAATAAATAACTTTTACTTATATAGATTTGGTATTTAATAAGGGGCTCTTTACTATGGGAGGACAATTATTTGAAAAAACAAATGTACGTTTTCTTTGGAACAGCCTTACTTGCTATGCTTCTTTTAGTGGGTTGTACTGAGAAGACAGGAACGCAAACCAAAGATACAAACACACAGGCAATTGAAGCTGTATTAAAAAAGAACCTTACTGGTCCCGACGATGAATTAATACGAATAGTTAACAATATCAGCGAGGATAGCATAGAAGCTCAAATTAAATATGAAGAAAACCTCTACAAGGAATATTTTGCAGATGATGCTGCCTTTCAAGAATTTGTTTCCTATTACGGTACGACATTATTGATAGGACCGATTAAAAATAATTACAAATTAAAGGTGAAAAACATTGAATTTGAAAAAACAGAATCTAAAGAGATTATTTATAACTTCAAAGTAGAATTAGAATACAAAAAAGAAGGAAGTGACAAATCAGAGATTGGCATCTTGGATGGGCAAGCCAACTTAAATGAAGAACATAAAATAGAAATAATAAGAATTCGAGTTAAAGAGTTTTGGAGCACATTTGATAAATAATTGTAATGAACATTCGATTTGGTCAGGAGTGATAATAATGAATATGATTTGTGAGTCTGAAAATATAAATGATTACTTACTAGAAATGAATGAAGTGAATTACTCTCATCCAAAAATAAAAGAGAAAGTGAGTGAGCTTTTTCATGAATATCAGTCGGATATTGAAAAAGCAAAAGTTGCTTTTGAATATGTTCGTGATGAAATTTCTCATTCCTGGGATATTCAATCAAAACGAGTTACGTGCTATACTACTGAAGTATTACAATTGAAAGAGGGAATTTGCTATGCAAAATCTCACCTCTTGGCGTCTTTATTGCGTTCACAGGGAATACCTACAGGGTTTTGTTATCAACGGTTGATGTTGTTTGATACTCCTGAAAAAGGGTATTGCATTCACTCTTTAAATGCTATTTTCTTAAAGTCAGTAAATAAGTGGATTAGGATAGATGCTCGTGGGAATAAAGAAGGAGTTAACGCCCAATTTTCAATTGAAGAAGAAAGACTTGCTTTCACAGTTAATGAAGAACTTGGTGAGAAAGATTATCCTATAATTTATAGTAAGCCTCACCCCAAAACATTTATTGTTTTAGAAGAACATACAGATGCACTAGAGATGTACAAACATTACTTACCAGAAAGTTTGTAGGAATTCTCTTAATGCAAATAAAATTAGTTATTTTATCATCAATGTCACAATTTATTGAGTTTGTAATAGAGAGAAAGTGTAGGGAGTGATTCCCTACACTTTTTTCTTATATTTAAAGAATGTCAAGGCTAACGACTAATGATACTAGTATTTGCAACATGGCTTGAATTGAAATTGCAACATCCGTATCTGTTGTTTTTACTTTTATATCTTTAGAATTTTCTATAACAAGATTTTGTTTATTTATTTGTTTGATATCTGCTTCTTGGAGTAATTGTTGGGTGGCTTTTTCTGCACGGTCATTATCTGCGATTGTTAAGTTTACGACTAGAGCAATCGCTGCTTGTATGGCAATCTGTAAAGAGGCAGCTACTTGTGTATCAGTAGAAGTAACCTCTATATCACAAGAATCTCTAACTATAATTTTTTCAGACGAAACTTGTTCTGTTTCATTTACCTGATTACCACCTTGTGTACCGGCTCCATTGTCTTTAAAGAAGTTATCAGAACTTAAATCCAACACCTCTTGGTAAGAATCATTTTTGTTAGTATGACATGAATTTGAGTCTGCTTTTACCCATTCATATGGTATAGCTCGCATGATTCATTCCTCCTTTCGGTGTAGTATAGTAAATGTTTATTTAGACAAATCGTGTAGTATAAATATCTTGATATCTCGGCCCAGTTTTTTTATTTAGTGGTATTAATGGAATTATTGTTTGTGATCTCACTAAGGGGACATGTTAGGTACAAGCTTTTTAGAATAATCGAAAAAACAAGGAATGAACTTCCAAAATTTAGGCAACCTAACATTATCATCTTAGGGAGGATTGTGTATACCAGAACAAGCATCCATCACATCACCTGAATTAGGAACGTTGTGGCTTACATAAAAAGAAAAGACAATGATATTCCGAATGTTAGAGAATTTTATAGAAAAAGCAGATGACGAAAAAGCCAAGGATATTATGACTAATTTGCATGCTGAGCTTGAATTCAATGTTGGATCATGATTAAAAATGGTTGGATGGAAGAGCCACCTCAAATGGAGGATCGTAAAGAAAAGATGAATTGAGTGATAATGGGTGAGCAATTATAAGAAACCTACTAAACATGAGGCACTATTATGGAGTATTGCATTACCAGGGTTTGGTCAGTTCTTAAATAGAAGATACTATAAGGGAAGTATCTTTATCCTTTTGGAATTTCTTGTAAATGTATTCGCTAACTTTAACTTAGCGATTATCTATTCCTTTACAGGAGAAATACAGAAAGCCATTAATGTGACAAATTTTCAATGGCTTATGTTCTATCCTTGTTTATATATGTTTGCCATGTGGGATGCATATAGAGAAGCAGAAGGAGAAACAAATTCATATTCGTATCTTCCCTTCGTATTTGGTACCTTTTTTGTAACAATTGGTTTAATTTATTCAACAAAACTAAAGATAATGGGAGTCCTATTGGGGCCCGTCATCTTACCAATTCTTTTTTTATTACCAGGTCTAACAGTTGGGCTTATCATCTATTATATTCTTTTAACAACTAAAGGTAAGAGAAAATGAACTGGTATAAGTTATCTTCTCCTAAAACTCTGAGACTCCTTTACTACATTGGGAAAAGGGGTCTTACATTTCTTGAATCTCTACACAATCCCTAAGATGGACTTTTGCCTTTTTCAATTATTAAATAAATTGTTAAAATTTTGTATCTGAGCTTATATCAATGACTTTTTTCTGAATAAGATCGACTGCATATCGTCCATTAGTAGAAGAATGACCTGATACTAAGGTAGAATATCTTACAAGTATATAATCATTTATTGTTCCATCATATTCTACAAAGTTGTTTTTATCTTCTATTAATTCGTTTCTTTCACGCAAATATTTTTTGGTAAGAGAAATAGCCTGATGTTGTTCTTCTGTTGTTGCTGTATCTTGGATGGTTTGATCGTCAGTAGTGTTTTCTTCCATTTTTTGATCTTCATTTTTGTTTACATTGATTTCTCCATCAGATATATTTTTCTCAGCCTCATCTTTTACATATGATTCATTGTTTTCATTTTGCATTACAGTGGAATCTTTATTTTCTTCATTTCTTTCCGTATCATCTGTCTTAAAGTGTGTTGAGTTTTCTGTTAATGCTTCGTTGGAATCACTTATTTTTATATTTTTTGTTGACTTTGATTGTAAAGTAGACTCTTGCTCCGTATCTTCTGTATTTACTTCGTTCACCTCGCCAGTACAACCGACGAGCAAAAAAACAAGCAATAAAAGGGCAGTGTGAGCATAATAAATCTTTATTAGTTTCTTCATTTATTTCCATTCCTTTTCAAAAAAGCAGCTTTTGGTAGGCATTTTCTAATTACCATTTTACCATATTATTGAATTTTTAGCAGAAACTTGTGTGAGGAAGAAGTGATGTTAATAGGGTAAAGAATTCAACCTGTAAAAGATTTAAGAATGGTAGGGAGCAGTTCAAATATTGAATTCAACGTATGCATATTCATAAGAAATTTATGATAAAGGTCAAATTAAGTAGAGGAAAAAAGCCTATGATTATTGAAATGATAATAAAGCAATTTATTAGGAGGTTAAAATGAACATCTTTTCAAACAGTATTGGTGGTGTCTTTATTCCGGTTAGTAATATTGAAGCAGCACGTGATTGGTATTGTGATATTTTAGATTTGCCTACAGATGGAGAAATATTCTTTGGACATATTTATGTTCTTCCGTTAAATGGACCAAATATAGTACTAGATAGTAAGATTTATGCTCCAGAAAATAGATATAAGGTTCCAGCTTTTCAATTGCAAACGGATGATATAAATAAGTCATATGAATACTTGAAAGAAAAAAATGTTCAGATCACAACAGAGATCGAGAATGGACATTGGTTCAACTTTAAAGACCTAGATGGGAATATAATAATGGTTTGTAAAAATTAAGAATGCCAGTTTTGCGTTCATTTTCGATCGTCCAATGATCATTTATAAGAGTTTACACAATTTTGTGGTGGGTGATAGGGAGGTGTAAGGAATTTATTTTGTAACAAAAACACACCGAAATAGATAATTAAATCGGTGTGTTTTTGTGAATTCAATTTTTTAACTATAGCATTAATCTTCCTTTTTGCTAATTTCAACAATATCCAGTTTGTTTGAGATTTCTTTAAGAACAACATTCCGTTCTTTTTGGGCTTTTATAAGGCTAATGGCAAACCAAATGGTAAAACCAATAACTCCTATATAAATAATTCCTATAAATAATATCGGTAATAATGCTAAGGCTTCCATTCATATTAACCTCCAATCACATTTACGTTTCACCTTCAGAATATGGAAACAATCCTATAATTATGCATTTTGCTTTCATTCAATGAGTATCCATTAAAGCTGTTTTAGGATGAATGAGAAAGAATTTTATACTTCTATAAAAATGAAATGGATATTTTTAACTATCGAACTGCCGATTACGTCTCGAATCATTGTACCTGACTCACGCACTATTAACCTTTAAATCTACCATAATTTTCTAAAGCGAATTTTCTGCTGATGATACTCGATTTCCAATGAATCATCCGCAATCGAAAGAACCTGTATTTTAATTTTATCCGGATGGTTTACCGGCTCCCAGGAAATATTTTCAGCATCGTCTACATTAAATGTAATGAGCTTTGCTTTCTCGTCATACTCCCAGCTACCATAATAAAATATTCCTTCTTCACCCTTAATTTCTCCCAAATTGGCTAAACCCGTTTCGGAAAAAAGGAATGACATATACTCATCCTCATTTGTATACTCCCATGAACCAGTCACCCGATTGTTAATTACCGTTGGATCTGCATGTTTAACCGATACGTCTGATTGAATTTGTCGCTCTTCTAATATATTAAATTTCCTAATGATTTTTGTGTGTGGCAAATAGTTAATTTTCACTTTATCTCCTATAGAAAACGTCTCATGATGAGATAAAACATAGCTCACATTATTTATTTCAACTAAAGTATATGGAAGTGATTTTCGACCTGAAACCTCATCATAATGTGATACGTAGCCGGTCACAGTTTCTGTTTTGCCGAAGAGATAGGCTGGAAAATCAAGCAGAAAGGAACCTCCAATGGCAAAAGCTCCTATCGGGATTCCTAAAAAGATACAAGCCGCCAGCACCCAAGAGAAAACGTTAAAGAGCTTTTCTTTTACTATGCTTTTCCATTTTTGGTATGCTGACAATTTACGCAGACTTTTTACTTTCTCGTTTCGCTTTCTTTCTTTATAACTATCCATTTTCTTCTTATAGGAAGGATCTGTCCTTAGACGATATTGTTTATACATCCCGTCCCAGACAATTTTCCAAAAAAATATCGCGAGGATTCCAATAGAGCAAACGGAGAAGGTTAGAAAATAGAACAAATAATAAGAAAAAAATGATGTCAATAACCATAATGCAATTAATGCAAAAAGTATGTATAACATTATACTCTCCTTTCTGTCTTTATTATAAAAGAAAAATCGGATGATGGATGATTTTTATAGTAGTTACCCAATAAATATTCCCTTTACCTTATCCAGGATTAAAGAGAATGATATGTATTAAGTTTCAGATTTAGTTCAGAACAGTTATAGTTATTGGATTATGGTCTAATTATTCGTAATAATCGTATCTTATTAAAGAATAAAACGAATATGAGGTGAGTTGATGAAAGCGATTGTGTATAGTAGGTACGGTCCCCCAGATGTCCTTGAAGTGAAACAGGTAAAAAAACCTATTCCAAAAGATAATGAAATTTTAGTGAAAGTAAAAGCCACAACTGTAACGGTTGCAGATATTCGGTCACGGAGTTTTACTGTTCCACCTGCTTTTTGGCTACCTGCACGGATAACGCTTGGTTTGAGACAACCCAAAAAAGAGATATTAGGAATGGAGTTAGCAGGAGAAGTTGAATTGATTGGTAGAAATGTTAAAAAATTTAAGAAAGGAGATCAAGTTTTTGCAGCTACCTTAACTGATTTTGGTGCTTATGCAGAATACAAATGTTTAAAGGAAGATGGACCTGTAGCTATAAAGCCGTCCAATATATCCTTTGGAGAAGCTGCTGCTATTCCTATTGGAGCTCGAACAGCACTGTATTTTCTTAGGAAAGCAGGTATAAAGAGTGGTCATGATGTCTTAGTCTATGGTGCTTCAGGTAGTGTAGGAAGCTATGCAGTTCAGATTGCGAAATATCTCGGAGCAAACGTTACAGGGGTATGCAGTACCAGTAATTTGGAGTTAGTAAAATCTTTGGGAGCTGATAAAGTCATTGATTATACCGCAGAGGATTTTGCTAATATAGACGAAACATATGATGTCATCTTTGAAGCTGTAAACAAGAGCTCTTTTTCAGTCTGTATTAAATTGTTAAAGAAAAACGGTACCTACATAAATGTCACTGATCCGCTACCGAATGCTCAAATGCTATGGACTAAAATGACTACCAACAAGAAACTATTGCTGAGCCGTAATTCACCGGAATCTTCAGAAGCATTAAACTTCCTTAAGGAACTTGTAGAAATGGGGAAATTAAAAGTACTTGTTGACAGATATTATTCGTTTGATGAGATTGTGGAAGCTCATAGATATGTAGAGAAAGGTCACAAAAAAGGAAATGTGGTTATAAATGTGGAAGATAATAACTAAGATTTACCAAAGTTTATGAAAACCTATAATAAGGGGCTTCATAAAACTCATACTCATAAAGTTTTTCTATCTCCATAGTAAGTGAGTGTTTTTATCTAGGTTAATAGTATGATGTCTTTTATATTTAGTTATAATTAACTATATTATTTCCAATTCATTTATTTATAATACTAATGTATGCAGAATGCATAATTATGACAAGGGTATTAATTATTCACTATATAAGAGGAACTAATTGCATGAGGGAGAGTTTACTTTTTGGAATTCATAAACATTTTACCTTTAATTTTAATAGGTTCTATTTATTTTATCCCAAGTTTCATAGCCAGTAAGAAAAACAAGTATAACAAAACACTCATTTATTTTATAAATATCTTCTTAGGCTGGAGTTTGTTTGGTTGGCTAGCTGCTTTATACTTAGCATTAAAAAAAGATCAACGTGATCATTTTTCAGAACATAATAAAGGTCTTCGTATGTAAAAGGAGTTATTTAATAATAGCAGGAAGCCTTTGAAAAAGTTTTTGACTCTGGATACGAGTATGATATGAATTGTTTATTCATTCCTCGTGTCAATTTGAGTTTAGTATCTATAACTCTAAAATATATTTATTTAAGTGGGCTATAGTATTTATAAAAGTATACGGGAGGGGTTACATTGTTAAACAATAAAGAAGGAATGCTAGAAAAAAATGAACCGGAGGAACATAAAATCGAAATAAAAAGAGTGGAGGGTGAGCCAACTGCTGCTTTCAAGGGGGCTTCTTGGTCAGCATTATTAATTGGTGTAACGGCTTATTTGATTGGCCTATTCAATGCAACAATGCAATTGAATGAAAAAGGGTATTATTTTGCCATTTTAGTATTTGGATTATATGCAGCAATATCCTTGCAAAAGGCAGTAAGAGATAAAGATGAAGGAATACCTGTTACTAACATTTATTATGGTATTAGTTGGTTAGCATTGGTTATTGCAATATCGTTAATCGCAATTGGACTATACAATGCTACTAGTATCACACTTAGTGAAAAGGGTTTTTATGCTATGGCCTTTGCACTTTCTTTGTTTGCTGCGATTACCGTACAAAAAAATATTAGAGATACACAACGAGCAAGAGAGAGGGAATAATAAGTGCTTACATGATTGAGTATTTTTAAGAGTAGGAGTGTTGTAGTTGAGGATACTTGTTACTGGTTCAACAGGTCATCTTGGTTCTGCTTTACTTAATCAATTAAAAGGTTCCGATTATAAAGTTAAAATAACTTCTAGAAAAAAGCCTAAAGGAAATGAGCATTTCGAGTGGATTTATAGCGATTTATTTTCAGGTGAAGGCTTAGAAGAAGCAGTAAAAGAGATGTGGATGTTATTATTCACTCAGCTACAAGTCCGAATAAGCATACAAAGGTTGTTGAGGTTTCAGGTTTTAATGAGTTATTAAGAAGAGCAAAACACATAAAACATTTTATTTATCCTTCAATTGTTGGGATAGATGAAATACCATTAAACTATTATAAACATAAACTTGAAGCAGAAACTTTGCTGCAAAATAGCTCGATCCCACATACGATTGTACGTTCTACTCAGTTTCACCATTTCATTGATGATTTATTTCTATCAAGATCTGTTCTTAAAAGATATATTGTTCCAGGTAACATTAAATGTCAAAGCGTGGATGTAAATGAATTTGCAATCATCTAATAGGTATAGTCGATAAAGGTCCTCAAGGTAAAATAGAGGATTTCGGTGGTCCTGATCTTGTAACATTAAAAGAAATGGCTGACTTAAAAATCAAAATAAATAACGAGAATAAGAAGGTGTTAAGCATATCTTTTCCAGGAAAACTTTTTAAGGCTTTTTCTGATGGGGAGAATACCAATTCTCTTCGGAAAATGGGCAAATTTACATTCGAGGATTATCTTAGAAGTAAAATTAAATGAGAAAATGGAGGTGTCTGTAGATCTATATTAATAACAGATACCCCACCTATAATTTTGAAGGATTAAAAGGGTTGAATAGAGATTTATTTTATTTGTTTGTTTCTACATATTTTTTAAAATTATTTAAGATCGCTTGCCATCCTTGCTGTTGTACCTCAATGGAATGACTAGTTTCTGCATCAAAAGTTTCAATTATTTCAGTTTCACCTGCTCTGTCCTTAAAAGAGATTCTTACTTTTCTGCCATCCTCCATTGTATAAGCGATTACCTCATGTAATTTTATTTCATCATAAACTCCACCAAAATCAAAGCCAAAGCTACCATCTTTTGCTTCCATTCTTGAAGTGAATTTTCCACCTTCTCTTAAATCGTTTTCAGCAAAAGGAGAGTGCCATTCATCTGAAGCAAAGTTCCATTTTGTAATATGTATTGGATCTGTCCAAAACGTCCACACCTTTTCAACGGGCGCTTGAACGTTTGTTTCTACTGTAATTTCCTGTTGTATTGTCATTTTATCTACCTCCTTTTAGGGTGTGATCGCAAGTGTTTTTATACACAAACCTTTTTTATTATAAGTTATTTTAAAAAGAAAATCTATTCTGAAAATTCCTTAGTTACAGGAATATTTATTATTTTATAAGAATGAATGAATATGATATTTTTCCTTCAATAACGAGTAACAAAAAAAGAGGTATCTCCTTTAAAATATGGAAATTAATTTATATTAATTAAAATATTTTTAGAGAAAGAAGGAATTGCAATGCCTAGAGTAATTGGATTTGAATTAAATAGTCAAGAACCTGAAAAAGCAGCTGACTTTTATTCTAACGTTTTTGGCTGGGAAGTTGCAGACCCTCAATGGGATTATTGGAGTATGACAACAGGAAATAATGATGTACCTGGAATTAATGGCGGAATTGCGAGGGGACCCAATGATTTTCCTCATGGAACTCGAATACAAATTGAAGTAGATTCAATAGACGATGCAATAATGAAAGCTAAAAACAATGGCGCTGTCATTGTAAGGGATAAAATGGAATTTGATCACTTTTATCTAGCCTACTTGATAGACCCTGTTGGACTGAGTTTTGGTCTAATACAGCAAAAAAGCGATAGTGTATAAACCGAAGTGAACTTTCGATGGTAAGATTCCATTATTTAAATAGGTAATACTTAATTATAGGTTTAATTTTAGACAAATTAGCGTAATCTAAATAGGACTAAAAATAAAAAAGGATAAGATTAAAGATACTGAAGAAGAATGAATGGAACAGGACTAGATTGATGATGACTAAAATATTATTGAAAACAATCACAACGGAAAAATGTTAGGTTGAGAGTTTTCAAACTCAGGGGACAACCTTTATCATTCAAGTACCATTATAAATAAGATTTAATTTTTATCAGATAAAAGCACCAATCCCAGAAGGTGGGATTGGTGCTTCTTTCCGTTTAAGATGTAGAAATAGATGAATTTAACTTAGAGGCAGGGGCATGTAAGAACAAATTTATAGATATAACTGAATGCTTTTGTTTTTTTCTTTAATCGTCACACTTATTTCTTCCCAAGCTTTTTGAAATGGATAATAGGGGAAAGCACATTTTAGCTTTTTGTTTAGAGTGATTTGAATTACTTTTTCGCCATTTATTTTTCCATATTCGCACTTTTCGATATCATGAATGGATATTTTATATCGATTCCATCCAAAAATGGTAAGAATTAAATGATCTTCTACTAGTATTAACTTTTGACTTTTAATTGCCCAATATAAAAGAAAACAAATAATAAGATAGATGAAACTTGTTTTCGTGAAGAAATAAAAATTTCCTTGTGTTAACTCACCTCTTAAATAAAAGGTAAGTATTCCTACTGAAAAGGTAAGAATGTAGATCCATAACATAAATTTTATTATTCCGTGTGTATGTGCTTTATAATAGAATTTTTGATTTGAGTTCATATCCTTATTTTTACCTGATTTTTATAAAGATATACAAAATTACATACGAAGATGCAAACGACAACTCTAAAACAAAAAAGCTCTTAAGAATTAACAATTGTGTCAAAAAAACAGGGTGTAGGTTCATGCTTTTAGTCATCAGATATTATGTATCATTCTATTGATTACATTAGAAATCTCACTAATTTCATCATAACTTTTTGTACAATCGGTTTCCAAATTAGTTATTTCAAAACGGTTCGATTTTTCATTAAATTTAATGAGGTGATTTTGAATTCGATGTGTAATTTCACATTCTTTATATTTTCTGAGTGTTTCTAACATAGTTATGATCTGCTCATCATTCACTAGTGTTCCCCTCACTTTCTTTATGTCTGAAGGAAATAGTAAAAAATACTTATTAAATAATACGATAACATGGTAAGGTTTGTGGGGAGTTTTAGAAATTTTTGGATAGAATTTGTTAAAAAACACAAGTTCTGAATGATGTAGCATAAAGAATGTTTTTAGATTATCAAGTGAGATTCTATCATTATAAATAGGCAATGGAGAATGTTTTAGATAAAATTCTCAATAATACAAACTTTTTTAAGGTGGTCTTCGTCTAAGATGTAAGTAGGGGGGACAGATGTGCAGGAAATAATAGTAGAAAGTACTCAAAATGAGAATGTAGACGAAGTGATTGA
Source organism: Metabacillus sp. YM-086 (assembly GCF_048059995.1). NCBI lineage: Bacteria > Bacillati > Bacillota > Bacilli > Caryophanales > Bacillaceae > Metabacillus > Metabacillus sp. YM-086. Next base: position 87,054 of record NZ_JBLUOI010000003.1, read on the forward strand.
TGAGATGATGAAAAGGTACGGCCAGGAAATATTACAACTCGTCTATTCTTATGTAAACAATAAAGCAGTAGCTGAGGACCTAACACAGGAGATTTTTATTAAATGTTATAAGGCTTATCCAACATTTAATAAAAAATCAAAGCTAAGAACTTGGATATGGAGAATTGCCATTAATCATTGTAAAGATTACCTGAAAAGTTGGTACAACAAAAACGTAATTGTTGCAGAAGAGAAATCAATAGAAACGTCGAGCAATAGAGAAACAATTGAGCAAACACTGATACAAAAAGACGAAGATCATAGACTCGTATCTGCAGTGATGAACCTGCCAATTAAATATCGAGAAGTGATTTATCTCTATTATTACGAAGAGTTATTGATTAAAGAAATTGCCTTATTAATAGAAATAAAGGAAAGCACTGTAAAAACACGTCTCAAAAGAGCCAAGGAACTATTAAAAGACAGTTTGGAGGAATAAAAAATGGAAGATCGTTTAAAAGGGCTTCGAAAGTCAATGGAGAAAACGGCGTTTAAACAGTTGGAATTTACAGAAAAACATCAACATAATGTTCGAAATAAAATGAAGAAACTAAATAGTAGTGATGATGAAGTGTTCTTAGCTGTTATGCAGCTTCTTGTTCATGAAAAAACGGGATATGATCTATTAAAGCACATACGAGGACGAGGTATCCTTAAATTTGAGGACAATGAAGGATTTATTTATACTCTGCTGCATCGTTTAGAACATAATAATTGTTTAATAACTAGATGGGATGACTCAGAAGGAAAACATTATCAACTGAATAATAAGGGTAGAAAACTGTTACAAAAGGCTGAAAAAAACAGCGTAAAAAAAATTGTTGTGTTAAGAGAATTATTAGAGGGGTGAGGGAATTTGAAAAATAAAAAACATATCTTCTTAAGTGAAGTCACCACTCATATTAAATCAAAGGAAGCAAGAGAATATGTTACCAAAGAGCTAGATTTTCATTTAACACAAGGGAAGAAAGGATGGATGGAAAAGGGAATAGATGAATCAGAAGCTGAAGAAATGGCCATTGAACAGATGGGAAGTCCGATTGAACTTGGTAGACAATTTAATAAAATTCATCGACCGAGAGTAGATTGGTTGAGTATTATTTTGTTAGTAACAACTTTATGTTTAGGTTTTTTACCATTATTTCCACTAGGTTATATGGACGAAGGACATTTTATTACATATAAGATCGTCTTTACTTTTCTTGGAAGTTTAATAGCTATAGGTCTAATGCTATTTGATTATAAAAAGTTAATCAAGCTAGGATGGTTCTTCTATACACTAGGTATTTTGATGCTTTTCTCAATGTTGACCTTCACAAACACCACTATTGGTGGGCTTCCTGTTTTAAGAATTGGACCTATTACACTAGAAAGCTTGATGGCAGTACCATTTTTTTTCTTTGCATGGGCTTCATTTTTTCATAATAGAAAGTTAAAGGTGTGGCATTTTTCCTTATTATTTTTTGTTTCTACCTATTTGTTTCTTATTGCAAATAGTATAGCTACAACCTTCATATACATTGTCATGGTCATCTCTATGCTAGGATGGAGTAAATTTAATCGAAAAACAATCTACATTATTTGGGGAGGTATGATTAGTTTTTTATTTATAATAGCAGGATTATCCTGGAGATATATGCCTTTATATCTAAAAGATCGGATATTGGGATTTTTAAACCCTGAAAAATATGCAACAGGTGCTGGTTATCCTTATTTATATGCAAAAGAGTTCATTTATAATGCAGGCTGGTTTGGAAACTCAACAGGAAGTGAGTTTATTCCTCAGGCTCATACAGATTTTGTTTTTGTTACCTTTACTTATTATTACGGCTGGATGTTTGCCATGATCCTTGTCATTATTCTCTCACTATTCGTAGCAAGGATTGTCGTGGTTTTTCATCAAATAAATGATTCATATGGCAAACTTCTTCTTGTAGGGGCGGTAACACTTTATGCAGTGCAGTTGTTTTGTAATATCGGAATGGTATTTGGGATATTCCCTATGACTTCAATGTCCCTGCCGTTTATTAGCTACGGATTCATGCCAACTCTGTTTAATGCTGTTTTAATAGGAATTGTATTAAGCGTATATCGTCGTAAAAGCATGGTCACAAGTAGTTAGAGTTGAAGATTTATCAACGAGATTTGACTTAATTTTCTGCATGAGATGTAACGAGCTGTATTGGTTGGTGTAAAATAGAGGAAAGAACTCAAAATTAGGAGAAAAAACTCAATGGAAAAAGTATCATTTGAAGATATTTATACGCTTGGAAAAATAGTGGCTGAAAATGATTTATATAGACACTTTCATTATCCTGAGATGTTAGTTAGGTATGATAGTAATTTTATAGAGTTTAAGAAATTACCAACATTACCTGAATTTAAACCAGTTGAAAAGTACCTAAGAGAATATCATCAGAATAACGGTCAAAAGCATGTTAAGTTTTATTTTCCTGCTAATCAAAAACCAACAACAGAACTTAATGCTTACCTGACGGATGAAGGCTATGAGATTGGGTTTATAGAATTATTTGCTATTCTACCAAAAGACTTCCCAGCATTAACGAATAATCCTGATATACAAATTGAAGCAGTGACAGAAAAAAACGTAGAATTATATCTTGCTCTCCAGTATAAGCATGATTTAGAGTATGGAAGTGAGTTTGCAAAACAAAAAAAAGACCTTATTAAGCGTCAATTTAAAGAACCCCATATTCTGCAGGTCTTGGCGTATTATAAAGGAAATCCAGCAGGCTATGTTGATATCATTATCTCAAGTGAAACGGCAGAAATAGATAACCTAGCTGTTGAAGAAGAATTCCGAAACAAAGGAATAGCAAGTAGACTACAAAAATTTGTAATGGAAAGATTTCCCGAAAAGACGGTAATTTTAATAGCAGATGGAGAAGACACTCCGAGAGAAATGTACAAAAAACAAAATTATCAGTATTGTGGATTTAAATATGAAGCTCAAAAAGTATACCAAGATTAGTTTTAAATCATGACATAAATGTTTAGGGAGCATTAATCTGAATTCAGGGATTAACGAGCCATACACACAGAAAAGAGTAGTATCTATGAAAATACTACTCTTTTTCATATTAATTGTCAGGATCATTTAAATATGAGAGATTATGAAGGATGTCAAATAGTAGGCTTTATGATTGAGGGTTGAGGGAAAGTAGTTCAACGCTATATGAAAGAAAGGCGTATTTTACCAAATGTTGTTATACTTTTAGTGTATCAAAAATTAAAATAATGAGAGGTATTACAATGTTAATAGGTTATATTAAAGAAATTATTCGCCATCCTGTAAAATCCTTTTATGGAGAGAATGTACAAGAAACACAAGTTATGGAATATGGTTTATACGGCGACCGTAGTCATGCCTTTTTAGATAAAACGAGACAAGGGAAGTTTTTAACGATCACGCAGTTTCCTGAAATGGCTAGATATAAAGCAAGATTTGTTGGAGAGGAATCGCAAGAAGATTATCCAAATGTTGAAGTAATTACTCCGCAAGGCAAGGTGTTTAGCTGGGGAAATGAAGAACTCACGAAAGAAATAGAAGAAAAATCTAAGTGTAAAATTTCACCGATTACGTTTACCCCGTCACACGTACCATTAGGAGCAATCGAAGAAGAACATATTCAGCTGGTAACGGATGCCTCCCTAAATAGATTAAAGGAAATGTGGGGAAAAACAAATGTGGAACACAGACGTTTCCGACCGAATTTACTAATAGACTTGAATGAAAAAATTCCGTTTATTGAAGAGGAATGGTTTAACAGACAGATAAAAATTGGAAATGAAGTTGAAATAAAATTAAAAAGGCATTGCGAGAGATGTATGATTATTACAGTTAATCCTGAAAATGCTGAAAAGGATGCCACATTACTTAAAACGGTTGCAAAAGAAAGAAATAATCATTTTGGGGTTTATGCTTCTGTTACAAAAACAGGACGAATTCAAGTAGGTGATGAAGTCTTACTTTTAGATTAGGGATAGAGGTATGACATATACATAGATTAGTATACGCTGTCCGTAGACGAATAGTTGGGCAGGATAAGAGTGATCTGGTTTAAGAGAGTTTGTATATTAAATTAAAATTAAAGAATCTATGGATTAACTAGGGTGTTTTGTAAGGATAGATTTCATCTTCATTAGGTGTAATGATCATGTATATTAGTGTATAATAATAGGGGAAATTTTCCAGTGGAAAAGGGTGGGAGGATCTATGGAGAAGATAGAATATGAATGGGTCAAACAAACACGTCAGATTTTGTTAGATCAGTGTAGAGAACTGAATAAAGAGGATATGACGAAAGAGTTTGATTTTGGTTTTAAGAGTATTAGAGATTCTCTTGTTCATGTGGCGGGCTGCTATCATGCTTGGTTAGGCTCTTTTGTCCTTTCAGAAACATCATCTCCTTTACTTGCAAAGGAAACTATTTATAAAATGAAAATAGATGATATTCAACGCTATTTTCAACAAGCTGATAACTATGTAGAAAAAGTTTTCGAACAATTCAAAAACAAACTTGATGAGTTTATTGAAAAAGAGCCTGCCTGGAAAGCTGGCAGTGGGGCTATAAGCAAAACTCCCCATCAATTACTTTTCCATTCAATTACACACGAATCGCATCATAAAGGAAAAATAGTTGCAATGTTACGTCAGCTTGGTCATGTTCCAGAAAATACAGACATATTAGGATTGCCTGAAAAAGAATTCTCTATATAAAAATTAAGAAGGTTTGGCTGCAAAATAGGAGGATAATAATGGGAGTATCTATTAAATTGCCTCTATCTGACGAGGAAAAATCCCAGCTTAGAAGAGTAAAAGTTCGTGTAAATGAGTTATATACTTTTGATACAGAACAAATTGCTCAAATGTTGAATATATCGAACACAAGAGCTAAAGCTTTAAAAGGTTTAGCAGAATTTCAAACTGTACCCTCTATTGGTTACAAATTAGCTGAAAAATTGGTTTATAAATTAAATATTTTTTCATTAACAGAAATCAAAGATAAAAATCCTGCTGCTCTTTTTGATGAACAAGAACAAAAGTTAACTGTATGGACTGACAGCTGTGTTGAAGATCAAATTCGCTGTGTTGTTCACTATGCTAATAACCCGAAATGCCATAAGCAATGGTTTGATTTCACTGAAGAGAGAAAAGCATATCGAGAAAAAGTGGGTTTCCCTGAAAACAGACCTAAAAATGCTTGGTATACGTAATAAAAAAACGATCATTTTTCATAAATGATCGTCTTCTTTATGTAAACAAAGTACTCATTAGTTACATCGCGTCAATTGATAAAAATCCTATTCTTCTTCTTCTCCAATGTCATTTACGGTTTTCATTACCATTTTAATCATTTGGTATCCGCGGATCATTTGATTTGCGTCTTTTGGTGTGATTCCTTCTTTTTCTAACTGCTCAACTAATTTAATCCATTCATTACTCAATTCTAATCATTCCTTAAAATTTATCAATATATGATCGTCAAAAATCGTTATAGATGCCAAAATACAAATAAAACTTTAGTATTTTATATAACGATATGCTTCAAAATATCAGTGCTTATTGGACAATTACTATTTCTCTTGAACCATTGGCTAGTTTGTTCAAATCACTTTTAGCCTTCTCGTAGTCAGTAGTAAGATGGATGATAAAGTTCATGACATTATCATATTCTCCACGTTTACGAATTTCATAGAATACTTCTGGCTTTTCATGTTTAATGATTGTCACAAATGAGACTAAACAAATTTCTGATGCTGTGCTTTTCACTCTTAGAAATTGTTTAAGAAAATTAGTGAAATAAAATGATGATTCCTTTGAATCAGGGTACCTCATTAATAATTGATTAAATTTTTTTATTGCAGCTTGTATCTCAGTATCCTTCATAATAATCCCCCCATTAATAAATGGGTTACCAATCAATCATTATATAATCTATAAACTATTGGCAACCCGACTGTCATAGTCTTTAAGACTTTAGACTCGTAGCTTTGCGTCCTTACCTTTCGATAAGTTTGCCTTTATCAACTATATATAGGATTTTAAAGACTTTTATCCTATATTTCAACAAAATTCTACAAAATTATTATTTCTTATTTACTATATCTTACTAACATAGCTTTATGTTAAAAAGAAAGGGATTAATTGGTAAAATGGCGAATGTAAATATCGAATAGCATGATTATTTTTTGGATATCAAAGTTAATTTTACAAATTTTTATAGGGGTTTTTAGAATGAATGAAAAAGAAATTATTTCAATTGTACAACAGGATAAATGGATGATGGAGATCTTAAAATCTGTAAGAATGTTAGGCTTACCGGATTGGTGGATATGTGCTGGATTTATTCGCTCAAAAATATGGGACACGCTTCATCATTTTAATGAAAGGACGAGACTTCCAGATGTTGATGTGATCTACTTTGATTCTACTAATATAAATGAAGTAGAGGAAAAGATGCTTGAGGAAAAACTAAAAACCATAATGGCAGATGTACCTTGGTCGGTAAAGAACGAAGCAAGAATGCATTTAAAAAGTAATTTACCTCCATATTTATCTTCTGTAGATGCGATATCAAAATTTCCAGAAACAGCTACATCTCTTGGCTTAAAGTTAGATGAAAAAGGCCATATAAAATTAATAGCTCCACACGGAATTAATGATGTTGTAAATTTAGAAGTCAAGCCAACACCTTTCTTTCTAGAATCTAAAGAACGTGTAGAGGTTTATGAAGATCGAATAGCGAAGAAGAATTGGCGATCTATTTGGTTTAACTTAAAGATACACCATATTAGGAACGATTAAATGTTTTTATCTGATATTGAGTCTTAACTTAAGCTAAAACAGAGTATAAGTGATCTTAAATTGATTAAAAGAGGGACAGTTATGGATAAGTCTTATAAGATAGCTATAATTGGTGGGACGGGGAAGGTAGGACGTTATCTTGCTTCTAGAGCGTTAGAAAACGGTTATCAAGTCCGTATGCTTGTTAGAAATCCAGCAAAGTTAAGCTTCAGAGACGAAAGGATTGAGATAGTAGAAGGAAATGTGCAAAATTTGGAGGATATTCAAAAACTACTAATAGATTGTCAAGTAGTTATTAATTCTTTTGGCCAGCCAATCAGAGAGAAACCGATTTATAGTAATTAACGGAAATGATACTTGAGGTAATGGCTGAATTACAAATTGATCGTTATATTGGGGTTACAGGTGGCTCTTTAACTATTAATGGAGATAAAAAGAGCTTTATGAACAGAGTGGGAGCAAAGATGTTTGAATGTATCTATTCTAATATGATGACCGATAAGAAAAAGGAATGGCAAATTCTTAGCCGTAACACGTTAATTAAGTGGACACTAATTAGGCTTCCATTTATAGTTGATGGCATGGAAAAGGGATTTATAAAAGAAAATCTATTAGATATGCCGGGTACTACAATAACAAATCAAGATATAGCGACTTTTATCATTAACCAAGTTAAAAGTCTAGAGTACATACAAAAATCACCCTTTATCTCAAATTAATAAAACCGGGTATACTGATTACTTGCGAATTTAGTGTCACGAAAAAGCTACATCAAAAATGGTAACTTTCTTATTTTTGTAAAGGTGGGCTATAAAATGAATGCAATTATTCGTTGGATTGTTTTTATTTTTCTTATTTTCATTGCTTTTCAGTTGGTAAACAAAGGACTAGAATTAAGGTCGTTTGGAACAAATATTGATGGTGATGGTATCGGAATCCATTTTTTAGGATTAGAGATTAATGATAGAGTATCGGAAGAGAATATTTCTACATACGCAGTGGGCTTCTTTGTTAGTAGTATGATTACGTTGCTTGTTGCCTTTGTTTTTCTAGGAAAAACAAGTAATTATAATGGTCGAAAAGTAAACAAGACCTAAAAACAAAGTACCTCTGTTATAAAAATCCCAGAACCTACACTCCGACTTTTGGACTGTTTACTCATTAACTGAATCCTCAATGGATACTCATTCGTATAAAAGGGGAAGGGGGTATCATCTTTGATAATAAAGATAAGGAAATCTTTTGGTGTCCTTTTGTTGATCATCTCAGTCATTTTTGGCGCTGTATCAATTGGAATGGGTTATGGAGAACCCATTGTTATAACACTTATTATGTATTTAATATTAGGGATCTTCCCCTTAATTCTTGCACTTTTAATATTTAAAGGAAAATCAGCTATTAAATTTAAGGTATCTAATTTACGCTCTTTGTTTGTTAATCAAAGAGTGCGAGTATATGTATTATTGACCATCATAACCCCGATTTTACTTAATTTTGTAGATTCATTGGGTCGCAATAAACTGGAGCGACTAGCAGGTCCAGGGAATATTTATTTTGCAAATATTTCAGAAGGATGGTTAGGTTATACGATTGTATTTGTTTCACTTATAACATTTATGTCATTCGCCGGCATTTTTGTGTTAGGTTGGAAGAACAGTAAACATTCACTCAGATATACGTTTATTATTAATCTTATCTTTACCATCCTCATTTCAGTGATGATAAATGATGATTATAAAGCGATTAATCAAGATGAGCTCATTATCAGTACCTTAGGAAAAAAAGAAAAAATTCCATGGTCTGATGTAAAACATGCCTATTTAAAAGGGAAAATAACTAGTGATGGTTTTAAAAAATCATCCGGCAGCAGCTTTAAATGGAAGTTTGAATTTGTTTTGAAAAATGGTGATACTGAGGAATTTGGGCCATTTACTTACTTTAAGTATAACCTTAAAGACTCCTTAAATATTAAAAAGCTTTTAGCAGACAAAAATATATCCTTAACGATAGATCAATTATTAGATGAGGAATGGGAATATGTTCAAATTGATATGGAGTATGAAGAAGAAGTAAAGCCAGAAGATTTTTACTCCCTATTTCAGTACGACCCTAAATCAGGACAGTACTACTATATTCACTACTAAAAATGTATTTTTAGGATCGAATAATCGCCTTATTTTTACTGATTTTGGTTATTTTTACATATTAAATTTTAGCGAAAGAGGAGATCTGTAAAATGACGGAACAAGTAACTGGAAAATTTGTTGAGCGTATTGATGCTGTATTTCTTCCTGTCAGGAATCTTGAAGAATCATTATTATGGATCAAGAAATATTTTCTTTTGATTTACGTTGGAAAAACGATAGAATGTGCGGGCTTTCAATTGCGCCGAATTGTGGTTTTCATCTTGTCCAAATTCCTGACTTTCAACCTATTACGACATACACCCCATTTAATTATGTTGTAAAAGATGTGGAAGAAGTTAGAAATATGCTTATTGAAAAGAAGGTCGTTGTATCTGACTTAAGAACAGGTGAGCCTAAGCGTTTTGATTTAACCGACATAAATGGAAACATGATCAGCGTTATCGAATGATAAAGGACAAGAAAGGAATTAGTTTTTAAGCTGATTCCTTTTTTCTATTTCATACTAATAGATCTTTTTTTATGTTTGGTCTTATCAGGATGAATATTCGTATATAAATTAGTTTTTGGCTGAAACTATCTTGGTAAATAAATATCTACTAAGGAGAGCTAAAAATGAAAATAAGAGGTTTAGTTGTAACGGCAGTTATTGTATTGCTGATCATTGGTACAATCACCCTTAGTAATACAAGAAAGGATCACAATCAATCAAGCAATAATCTTACCTCAAATCCTACTATTGAACAATCAAATTACAAGCATCTTAATACAAACACGGAGAATCAGATAAATAAAATTGATTCAATTACATTGAATGAGACCCTTGAACAGGAACTGAATAATCATCCCGCTATTTTAACCATTAATCACAGTCCACGGTTACGCAGCCATTTTTATCATGATGAAGTTACGGTTAAATTTAAAGCTTCCCTTTCTGCACAAGAGCTGGCGAAAATTAGCCGAGATATTAACGGAAAGCTTCAAAGTAGCCATCATACCTCTTATATTTTTAAATCTGATCTTAAAAGTCCGTTTGATTTAGTTTCTTATTTTTCTAAAAGAGACGATGTTATTTATGCTGAACCAAATTTTTTATACATGCAGAATCAGCAGCCAAATGATTTGCTTTACCGAGATTATCAATATAATTTACCGATGATTCAAACTGAAGCAGGCTGGAACATCTCCACAGGAAGTGACGAAAATATAATTGCTGTTATAGATAGTGGCGTGGATTTGAACCATCCTGACCTAAGACATAGACTAGTGGATGGCTATAACGTGTTGGATGAAAATAGTCCTCCAAATGATGATAACGGTCATGGAACACATGTTGCAGGAATTATCGCATCAGAGACAAACAATGGACTAGGCGTGGCAGGAATCACTTGGTTTAATAAAATTATGCCAATTAAAGCTATGAATGCAGATGGATATGGAAGTTCCTTTGATATTGCAAAAGGAATTGTTTGGGCGGTTGACCATGGGGCAAATGTTATAAACATGAGCTTAGGAAATTATCAGTACTCAGATATTATGAGAGATGCAGTAGCCTATGCGTTCGAAAAAGATGTGATGATTGTAGCTGCAACAGGAAATGACCATACAGATCAAACGGCCTTTCCAGCTGCTTACCCTGAAGTTTTTAGTGTATCAGCAGTGAACAACATCGGGAATTTTGCCGAGTTTTCAAACTTTGGAACGTATGTTGATGTCGTCGCACCTGGCGTTAATATTCCTAGCACGTATATTGGTCATCAATATGCCGCTCTTTCTGGAACATCAATGGCTGCTCCCCATGTAAGTGCACTAGCAGGCTTAATTCGATCCACAAATCCTGCCCTTACAAATGATGAAGTTATGACCATTATAAGAAAGACAACAACTGACCTTGGACAACCTGGTAAGGATGTTCTTTATGGTGATGGCTTAATTAATGTAGAAGCTGCGCTTAAGCAAGCAAAAGAGTAATAAGTAAAACAAAATGGTTTAAGATAGACGAATGAGTATACTGTTTTACTTATTAATGCATTAAATGATGAAATAAGCCAAATTTAATTTGTGATGTAAAAGTTGCTATACCTTAAGTAATGCAGAAGCGCCATTCTTAACAGAAGGCGCTTTTTGATTGAATACAGACAAGGATTGTTATGTGGAGTAAGTCGCATTTACTATCAAAAATCTGCTCAAATATTGAATTGATATAAATTTTTGTCAAAGTTATGGTATAATTTAACATTGTAAATAATTAGGTGATTCTTTTAGGTAACTAGAATACTAGAAATAAAAGGTTGGGTTCATATTGAAAAAGGAAAAAACAATTTCTGAAGAAAATAGAAAGGTAAAAAGGTCCACATATATAAGAACGAACATTTTCTTCTTTCTTATTTTTATGATGTTCGTCGCATTAATTGTTCGACTTGGAGTGGTGCAAATCGTCCAAGGAGAGACCTTTTCAAAAGAGGTGTCACGTACTGAATCTGACTATGCAAATTTACCAGCTCCTCGTGGAAAAATGTATGATCGATATAATCGGATTGTCGTGGATAATAAAAGTGTTCCAGCGATTACGTATACAGTAGACAAAACAACAAAAACCTCTGACAAACTCTCAACGGCTATTAATTTAGCAAAATATATTCATTATGACTCTGACTACTTAAAGAAAGAGCTTAAAGAGCGTGATATACGTGATTACTGGTTAGCTTCTCACCCTAAAGAGGCAAAGAAACTGCTAAAAAAAGAAGAGTTAGAATTAGAACCATCGCAAACTTACAAATTACAAGTTGATCGGGTGCCTAAAGAGGAAATAAAGGCGATTGAAGAAAACGTGGATCAAAAAGAACTCGCCTATATATTCACTCGTTTCTCGTCTGGTTATCAATATGAACCACAGGTCGTTAAGTCTTTAAATTTAACAGATAAGGAATTAGCTAGAGTGGCTGAGCACCTTGAAGAATTACCAGGGGTAGATGTGATTACAGATTGGGACAGAGCGTATCCCTATGAATCTTTAAAAACAATCTTTGGGAAAGTAACCTCACCAGAAGAAGGTATTTTACAATCCCGTGAAGATTATTACAATGCACGAGATTATGCTAGAAACGAGCGTGTTGGAAAAAGTTATCTTGAATATCAATACGAAGATTATCTGAATTCTAAAAAAGCGAAAATTGAGTACATATCAGATAAAAATGGAAACGTTATTTCAGAAGAAGTTGTACATGAAGGAAGTAGAGGTTATGATTTAAAGCTATCTTTTGATATTGAACTTCAACAGAAGGTAGATGAAATTCTAGAAGAAGAATTACGTGCTGCTAGAAGATCGTCTGGTAATTTCTTAATGGATAGAGCCTTTGTTGTTATGATGGATCCTTATCAGGGAGATGTTTTAGCAATGGCTGGAAAACAAATTGACCCTGAAAATACTGGAGAGATGTTGGACTTTGCATACGGAACATTCTCTACACAATATGAGGCAGGCTCAACAGTAAAAGGGGCAACGGTTTTAGCAGGATATCAAGACGGAATGTCTCACGGAAAAGGATATTTTGATAAAACCTTATACTTTAAAGGAACTCCACCTAAAGGATCTTATAGTCAGCTAAACTATGTAAATGATTTAGATGCCTTAAAACGCTCATCAAATGTCTACATGTTTTATGTTGCGATGAGAATAGCGGATATAAAATATGTAGAAAATGGTCCATTCAATGCTTCTAATGAAGATTTTCAAAAGTTAAGAAATTACTTTGCTCAGTTCGGCTTAGGTGTGTCAACAGAAATTGATCTTCCTCAAGAGTCTTCTGGTCTTATAAATACTCCAGATAATGCAGGTAAATTACTTGATATTGCAATAGGACAATTTGACACATATACACCTCTACAGCTGGCCCAATATGTTGCGGTTATCGCTAATGGTGGTTACCGTGTACAGCCAAGAATCGTTACAAGTATTCATAGTCCTATAGAAGAAGCAGGATTAGGACCGGTGGCAATAGATAAGGAGCCGGAAATTTTAAATAAAGTAAATAACTCAGAGGAAGACATTAACCGTGTTCAACGAGGATTTAAACTAGTGGTAACTTCAGGTACGGCTAAGAACATGTTTGATTACGATGTTGCTGGAAAAACAGGAACATCTCAAACTCTTTACTATGGTCCTAAGCGAGCTTATTGGGGACGAAAAACGAATAATCTAAATTTTGTTGGCTACTATCCATCTAATAAACCTGAGATTGCATTTAGTGTTGTTGTTCCATGGGCAGGTACGGAGAAATATCCAGTTAACAAAAAGATTGCTAATCGTATCGTAGGTGCTTATGTTGACTTGCAAAAGAGATATGCAAATGAGGTGAAATAGTCTTAATGACTAGCTGATAGAAAATTTTCGTATGTCATTAACTGAAGGGTAAATTATATTTCTAAAAAGCTAACCTGTTAAAGAGAACTTGGAGGAAACATCATATGAAAAAAATATATGTTGTGAGACATTGTGAAGCACAGGGACAAGATTCGAATTCAAAAATAACTGAAAAAGGATTGATTCAATCAAAATCCTTATCTGATTTTTTCTCGACTACTAGAATAAATAGAATCATATCAAGTCCTTATATACGTGCCATTCAGTCAGTAGTTCCAATAAGTAAAGAAAAAAACATTAAGGTGGAAATTGATGAACGTTTATCCGAACGCATACTTAGTACAAGGAATTTGCCTGACTGGCTTGAAAAACTTAAAGAAACATATGAAGATTTGGACCTGAAATATGAAGGGGGAGAGTCAAGTAAAGAAGCTATGGACCGAATAGGGCAGCTTGTTGATGAACTATTTAAAAGTGAAACGGAAAACACATTAATCGCAACTCACGGAAATTTACTCTCTCTACTACTAAAAAACTATGATAACAGCTTTGGTTTTCATTGCTGGAAGGATCTTACTAATCCAGATGTGTTTCTATTAACCTATAAAAATAATGAAGTAACAATTGAGCGTTTATGGAGAGAGCTTTAAAAATACGGTTTTTCGTATCTTCAGAAGGAATTACCGAGCTTTAAATGGAATGTATATTTTAAAACTTTCTAGGAGTGTTTAAATGATTCATTCACCTATGGAAACAATACAAGAGTTAATAAATAAAGAGCAATGGGTAGAAGCGTTTCCGATTATGAAACAGTTGCGTACAGATTTAACCCAAGAAAATGAAATAAGACCTATGAAAGGTCTTTTGTAGGAGTATTGTCATTTGTCTTTTGAGTGTTTTGCTTTTCCATAAATTTTTGAAAACCATAATTTAAAAGAGCTAGTGCATAAGAAATCATAAAAAGAGTGGTTGAATTGAACTTTTTTAGCTTATAATGTCCAATTTTTTGAAAAAAAATATTTAATGGATAAGCAAAAATAAGATCCATAAATAAATTACATATAGCATATAAAGGGAATTTTCCATATGTAAAATGAAAAATCCAAAGATTAGTTGTAAAAAAAAGCCCAAAAATAAAGGTTAAGGCGTCAAAAACTAAATTTTTGGTACCTCCTTTTACTTTCCACCATTTATATACCATGCTTAGGAGTGTTTCTATTAATAATAGGCACGAGCAAAATAGTGAAACAGGCAGATACCTTTTTAAAGATTGTTTTGGTAAAAAAAGAAAGACAATACCCCACATGACAACTGGGGTGGCCATTCTGAAAATGTTGGTAATCATCAATATAATCACTCCAGAAAACATTTCTTGTTTTTAGGTTTTACATAATAGTAGATAATATTCGTCTCCTAATCATTTCAAGAAGTGTTGAAGAAATAGTATTTTTCACACAGAAATTTCTTAAAGCACAACTTGTTAAAAGAGGTGTGCTTCTTTGGTATATTCTGTAAAATGGATAAAAAAGGTCTGTGAGGTTTATCGTGATCGCAAAACATAAACATTCGAAAAAAGTTATAATCGTTATTCATGAAATTTATGGGTTAAATGACCATATAAAAGGGGTGTGTGATTCCTTCTTTCAACATGGGTATGATGTGATTTGTCCTAATTTAATCGAACAAGAGGAGCCTTTTACATATTTGGAAGAAGATATTGCTTATCGTCATTTTATAAACAACATTGGCTTTGATAAAGCTACAGGAATGATTCATTCTTTACTCTCGGAAGTTAAGGACAATTATTCAAAAATTTTCATTGTCGGTTTTAGCGTTGGAGCAACGATTGCATGGTTGTGCAGTAATCATGAATCTATTAACGGAGTTGTTGGATATTATGGTTCGCGTATTAGAGACTACTTAGACCTTGTACCGTCTTGTCCTACATTATTATTTTTCCCTCAAGAAGAAATTTCGTTTGATGTTGATTCATTGATAACAAAACTAGAAGAAACAAGTGTAAACGCACTTATGCTTAATGGATTACATGGATTTAGCGATCCGTTTTCTAAGAATTATCATCTAGAATCTACAAAAAAAGCATATCACACTATGATAGAATTTCTGAGTGATCATTAATTGATTTGTTTATTCTGAATGCAATAGAGAGTGAAAAGGTAGTCGCTGACGTTCAATGAAGGGGGATTGAAAGATGAAAATTGAATTTCTTGGAACTGGTGGGGCAATCACCATACCACGACCATTATGCAATTGTCACGTTTGTTCAGAAGCTAGAGATAAAGGGGTGCCTTATAGTAGAATGGGTCCGAGTATTTTTGTTCATGGTCCTAATCTATTAATTGATACACCAGAAGATATTTATCATCAAATAAATCGCTCTACGATCAATGAGGTTAGTGGAATTACTTATTCACATTGGCATCCAGATCATGTAATGGGCAGGAGAATTATTGAATCGTTAAGTGCAGATTGGATTAATGAACCTCCTCAGCATAAAAAAATAGACATTTACCTTCCTGATCAGGTAGAAAAGGATTTCAAAACATTTCTTGGTAGTGGAGACCATTTAAATTTCTTTGCCTATCAAGGATTTGCTGATATAAAGAAATTGAGAGACGGTGAAAGTTTTTCGTTAAATGGGACAAAAATTTCTCCATTTCGTTTGGCGGAGGATTATGTGTATGCGTTTATACTTGAAAGTGAAAATAAAAAAATACTTATTGCTATGGATGAATTAAATAATTGGAAACCCGAAAAAGAGGTATTAGATGTTGATCTTGCCATTTTACCAGTGGGGATTTTTGAATTTCATCCATTAACGGGTGAAAGGCTAATGCCTAAGGATCATCCCGTTTTCAAGGAAGAAGCAACTTTTACAGAGACGTTAGAAGTAGTCAAGATTCTTAATGCAAAAAAGGTATTATTAACACATATTGAAGAGCCTAATGGATTAAGTTTTAGTGATTTCAAAGAATTAGAAGCACAGTTACAAGATTCTGGTATAAATGTTGAGTTTGCACATGATACTCAAATAATAAAAGTATAAAAGCCTAGATAAACTGAGCTCAAGCGGCATGTCTCTAGTCTTGGAGGAAACTTTAATGAGTCAATACGAAAACGAAAAGATGCTAACCGGAGGAAATGTCTCAAACGTATATCGTTCCGGAGATACGGTTCGGCGTGAGGTAAAGCCAGAAAGCACGAAAATTCACAAGCTATTAAAGCATTTAGAAAACAAAGGGTACAACTATTCACCAAAGTTTTTAGGTATTGATGAAAAAGGAAGAGAGATTTTATCATTTATTGAAGGAGAAGCTGGCAACTACCCCTTAAAACAATATATGTGGTCTGATTATGTACTATCAGAAATTGCGAGAATGCTCCGACTTTATCATGATGCCGTTCGTGATTTTCCTCTTGAAGAAAGCAGGCAGTCAATGGATCACACACCTGAACCATTTGAGGTCATGTGTCATAATGATTTTGCAATATATAACATTGTGTTCAATCATAAAAAACCAGTCGGTATAATCGACTTTGATGTTGCGGCTCCTGGCCCAAAAATTTGGGATATCGCATATACACTTTACACTTGTGTTCCATTAAGTAGAGTTTATCAAGCTGAAGCAGGAGAGCTAGTTCATTATCACTCGTCACAGCATGCCGATCGTATCAAACAAAGAGTTAAATTATTTTTTAAATCGTACGGTGAAGCTATCGAAGAAGGATATTTAGACATGGTCTTGCTGCGATTAGAGGGATTATGTGCCTACATGAAAAGAAAAGCGAGTGAAGGTGACACCGTTTTTCAAAAGATGATCGATGAAGGACATTTAGACCATTATGAAAAGGATCTTGCATTTATCCGCCAATATGGTTCTGAATGGGTATAAACATGTTTTATAAATAAATTTTTTTGGAGGAAAAATGCTTACATTAATCGTGTATGTGATCCCATTAATAATACTAGTAACTGGCTTAATATTGTATTTCACTGGCCGTTCGAAAAATAATGCCTTATTAAGAGGAATTGGCATTGGAGTCATTGTGTCTTTGTTAATCCTTGAGACTCCAGATATGATTCAGGGCTTTATTGAAGGGTTTAGCGATGGATTGAATTCAAATATCTAAAATGGACCTATTATATCGGTCCATTTTTTGTTGGCTCTGTGGGAGATGAACGACAGAAGTGATACGGAGGGAGTAAGTTGTGTCGTTCATTAGCGGTATGAACGACAAAAGTGATACGGATGGAGAGAGTAATGTCGTTCACAAGCGGTATGAACGACAAAAGTGATACGGATGGAGAGAGTAATGTCGTTCATCAGCGGTATGAACGACAAAAGTGATACGAATGGAGAGAGTAATGTCGTTCATAAGCGGGATGAACGACAAAAGTGGCAGGAAAAGAGCGAGTAATGTCGTTCATAAGCGGGATGAACGACAAAAGTGGCAGGAAAAGAGTGAGTAATGTCGTTCATCAGTAGTATGAACGACAAAAGTGATACGAAAAGAGAAAGTAATGTCGTTCATTAGTAGTATGAACGACAAAAGTAATACGAAAAGAGAGAGTAATGTCGTTCATCAGTAGTATGAACGACAAAAGTGACAGGAAAAGAGCGAGTAATGTCGTTCATAAGCGGGATGAACGACAAAAGTGGCAGGAAAAGAGTGAGTAATGTCGTTCA